>CAZMXX010000051.1:0-12851 GCA_964570315.1 uncultured Anaerolineaceae bacterium
TCACCGCGCCGAAATGAACCGCAAAGTCGCAAAGCAAGCCAAGTTTTTCTTTGTTCCCCACTTTTTTGCTTTGTGACCTTAGCGGCTTCGCGGTGAATTCAATGTCTATCTCGCAACAACACCCAAGCGGGAGACCACCTAAAAACTTAAGCCGACTTAAAGTCGGCTTAAGCTCTGAGCTTGAACTTCAGTTCAAAGCGAAACCAAGCAGGAAAATCCTATGGCAAATTTCATTCATACATTGAAACACAACCGCATCCGCCTCAGCGTGCTGGGCATCATTGCCCTGCTGTTCCTGTTGGCGTTGCCCGATTTGGGGACGAAGGACTGGAGCATCACCGTGTTGCGCGGGTTGTCGGTGGGCGCGGTGACTTTTCTGGTGGCGGCGGGTCTCTCGCTGATTCTGGGGTTGATGGACGTGCTGAATTTGGCGCACGGCGAATTTTTCATGCTCGGCGCGTATATCGGTTGGACGGTGTACGTCCGACCCGATACATTTGTGGATGTGCTGCCGCCGCTGTTGCTGCTCTCGGTGGGATTTGTGCTGCTGCCGGTGTGGGTCATCCTGTTGAGCCGCAAAAAATTTTCATCACCCCTGATTGCCTTCGGCGGCATGGGGGGCGGGCTGGCAGTGCTGGCGGTCACGCTCTTCCGCTATCCCATTTCCATCTGGAATGCCGAAGATTACAGCCGCAGCCCCATCGGCTATTCGCTGGCGCTCTCGCAGGGGAAGCTCACCCTGCCGGAACCCGTGCAGATTGCCGGTGTGCCACCGGTGGTGACGCTGGCGGGCATTCTGCTCGGCGGCATTTTGGTGGCGGTTGCGCTCGCCGCCTTTTTGAGCCGCCACGATACCCATATTACCGCGCCGGAATTGCCCCGAACGCCCCTCATTTTCGCGGCGGCGATGACCCTCATCGGGCTGGCGGGCTATCTCTTCAATGATGCGCTGACGCTGTGGCTGGTCAATCTGGGGACAACCCTGCGCTTTTTTGTGGCGATGGGGGTCGCGTCGGGGGTGGGGTTTGTGCTGGGCGGTATCATCGAAATGACCATGGTGCGTCCGCTGTACAACCGCCCGATATACCAAATTATGCTCACCCTGGGGTTGAGTTTCATCGGCATTGAGACGGTGCGCGCCATTTGGGGACGCCCGGAATTCACCATGCCCAAGCCGGAATTGTTCGCGCAGGGGGCGAAACCGTGCCCCGCCACCGGCATCGGCGATTGGCTGGCGAATCATTGTTCCACCATTCTGCTGTTTGACGGGCGGGTGCGCACCTACAACGAAATTTTCATCATCGCCTTTGGGGCGCTGGTGCTGGGGGCGATATGGCTGCTCCTCCAGCGCACCCGGCTGGGGATGATCATCCGCGCCGGGGTGCAGGACAGCGAGATGGTGGAAGCGCTGGGCATCAATGTGCGGCGGGTGTTCACGCTGGTTTTCGCGCTGGGGACGGGCATCGCCGCGCTGGGGGGGATTCTCGCCGCACCGTCGGTGGGGCTGTCCAACGATATGGGGACGCGGTTGCTGCTGCTGGCGCTGATTGCGCTCGCCATCGGCGGGCTGACCAGTTTTCCCGGCGCGGCAGTCGGTTCGGTGCTGGTGGGATTGCTCCAGCAATTCATCATCAAATACGGGCGCATCGGCATCCAGCTCCCCTTTCTGGATGAACCGCTCAAGCCGTCCCCCTCGCTGGTTCCGGCTTCCACCATCCTGCTGATGGTCATCGTGTTGTTGATGTTGCCGCAGGGTCTTTTCGGACGAAATGAATAGAGGTGCGCCCATGACAACTTGGCTCAAAAAACAAAATGCGCTCGCGATTTTCCTTTTCATGCTCATCTTCCCGTTCATCATCGCCCTGATTGACGGGCAATCACCGGCGGCGGTCATCGGCAGTGAAACCGGTTCCGCCAAATTTTTACAGGGGTTGATGATTGAAATTTTCATTTTGGCAATCTACGCCATCAGCTACGATTTGATTTTGGGCATCACGGGGTTGCTCTCATTCGGGCACGCGATGTTTTTCGCGGTGGGGGCGTACACCGCCGGTATCATGGTCAAATCGTTTGGGATGAACATTTTTGCCACCCTGGGGATTGTGCTGTTGGCGGCAATTGTGCAGGCGTTTCTCTTCGGGCTGGTTTTACCGCGGGTGAAGGGGATTACCTTCGCGCTGGTGACGCTCGGTTTCGCGTCCGTCTTTTTTATTGTGGTGCAATCCAGCGATATGGCAGATTACACCGGCGCGGATGTCGGGTTGCAGGGGGTCATCTTCCCGGCATTTTTGAGCACCGCCATCCACCGTTACACGGTGTATTTCATCAGCCTGACGGCGTTGTTTCTGACCTACCTCATCTACCGCCGTTTTGTGGATTCGCCGACGGGGCGGGTCTGTGTTGCCATTCGGGAGAATGAGAATCGCGCGCTGATGTTGGGCTATAACACCTTTTGGTTCAAGCAAACCGCGCTCATCGTTGCGTCCATCACGGCGGCATTCGCGGGCGTGCTGCACACCATTCACCAGCCGATTGTCAGCCCGAACGTGGCGAGTCTGGGGTGGACGGTCTCCGCGCTGTTGATAATCCTCATCGGCGGGGTGGGCACATTGAGCGGCGCGGTCATCGGGGCAGCGGTTTTTCGGCTGCTGGAATTTTATCTCGATAAATGGTTCGGCAGCGCATCGGCGATTTTGCTGGGGATAACCTATGTGGCGCTGGTGCTGTTTGTGCCGTATGGCATCGTCGGTACATGGCGGGCAAAAGGGCTGAACACCCATGAAGGGCGCGAAATGTTGTGGCGGCGGGTGACGAAATTCCGCGAGTGATCACTCAAACAGGGGCGACGTTTCAAACAATTCAATCTGCTCCGAAGGGGGCATCCCCATGCGACCCCGCCAGAGACGCGCCAGCCGTTTGCCCGCGCCCAATTCGGCGTCAATCAGCGCCGAGGCGTCGGCGGGGGTGACGCGCCCGTACCAGTCGCCGCCGGGGTAGCAAATCACATTGCCCGCAAATTTATGCTGACCGACATGGCTGCTGTGCCACAAATCCACGTTTTCGCGGAGGTTTTTTTCCCGCAGCGTTTTGGAGAGCGCAGAAAAAACATGCTCGCCCAATTCTCCGCACCGGTTGTCGCGGCTGCGATGGGTGCAAACCAGCCACACGGGTTTGCGCTGGGTCTCTACTTGCAGCGGCGCATCGATTTCGCCGCGCAGCACATCCAACAGGGTGGGGACATCGGCGGCGGTCAACCCGGTGATTTTCACATTCGCCGGATACAGCAGCACATCATACGTCCCCGCCGACGCGGGAGGGGCATCGCAGGCGGTGATTTTCACAAAGCCGATGTCCTCCGCCGTTTTGAGGGCGCGGGTCAACGCGGCGACAAACGCATCGCCCGTTTCTACCTTCGGTTCCCAATTTTGGTGTCCCATGCACACCACCACATGCTGGTCGTATGGGATCACCGTTCCCGGCAACGCCGAAACAGTATCAATCGTGGTATCATTCATAAATGTCTCCTTCGCTTCCATTAAAGATTATACCCTGCCCTTTTTTTACCGCAAATCTCATAAAAATTGGCGGCTGGCTGTACCTGTGGTAAAATACGCTCTTGTTTGACGAGAAGTTTCGGTAGCTGAAGGAGACATCATTTTGGACTTACGACGAGTTGTTTTAATCCATCCCGGCAGAGAAGGGCGAATTTTCGGCAAAGCGCCGTCGCCATCCTACACGCTGATGCGGCTGGCTTCGCTGGTGCCGGATGATATTGACGTTGAAATTTGGGAAGAAAACCTCGGTTCGCTGGATAATAAAATCCGCCACGAGCTGGGACCGACGGATTTGGTGGGCATTACTTCCAAAACTCTGGCGATTGAATCGGCGGAGAAGTTTGCCCGTCTGGCGCACGAAGCGGGCGTGAAAGTGGTGGCGGTCGGGGGGGCGCACGCCACGCTGATGCCGGAAGATGTGGAACGCTGGGCGGATGTGGTTTTCACGGGGGAAGCGTATTTCACCTGGCCCCAACTCATTCAGGATTTTATGAATGATACGGTGAAACCCCACTATGACGACACCCAGTGGGCGGATTTAGCCGGCATCGCTCGGCTCACCGACCGGGTGATTGATATGGTGGATGAAAATCGAAATTACTGGACGCCGTTGCTGGAAATTACCCGCGGCTGTCCGCGCAATTGCTCCTTCTGCACGGCGATTCGCGTCAGCGGGCAGAAAATGCGTTTCCGTCCTGTGGAAGAGATTGTGGAAGAGATTGAACGCCGCAACATCAAGCGTTTTTTCCTGACCGATGACAATTTCGGGCTGGCGTTCCGGCTCGACCCGGCGTACATCGAAGAGCTGTTTCTGGCGTTGGCGAAACTCCCCCTGCGCGGCTGGACTGCCCAAGCGGAAATGATGGTCGCCGATTACCCCGAACTGCTTGACTTGGCGCGCAAGGCACATCTGGACAAATTCTTCATCGGCTTTGAGTCGGTGAATCCCAAAAACCGGCGCGAACTCGGCGGGAAAAGCAAAGGGCTGACCGAACAGTACCGGCGCGCCATCAAAAATGTGCATGAGCACGGCATCGGTGTGGTGGGGCTTTTCGTGTACGGCTTCGATGAAGATACGCCCGAAACGATGTGGGAAACGTGGGCATTCGCGCGGGAAGCGGGGTTGGACAGCATGAGCCAAACCATCCTGACCCCCTATCCCGGCACGCCTTTCCGCGCGCAACTCATCAACGAAAACCGGCTCATCCCCGACATCCCCTGGCGATTGTACGATACCGCACACATCACCTATTATCCCCGCCAAATGACGGTGGAAGAATTTTCGCGGGAATACGATAAAATTTGCAAAGCCGTCTATCATCCCATCCGCATTGCCCAACGCGGATTGCGCGCCCTCGGACGGGTGTCCAAATATTCGGTGAGCGCCATCCCCCGCAAAACTTTCAGCAGTTTCAGCACCGATTTCGGCTACCGCAAAACTTTCGAGTGGCGCTATAATCGGGGTTAACCGGATGACCGCACCCCGGTCGGGCTTCGCAGTCCGGTCGGGGTTTTTTCGTTTCTCTGCTTGTCAAAACGCCGGAAGGACGATAAAATTACCATACAGACCAACATCGCCGGTGCAACAATCTATCAAAAATGAGGACTTTGTGACAGATACCCCCGAAACCATCACCTATACCTTTCATTTCAAATACCTTGATGGCGAGCATATTGACACCACGCGCGTATTTTCGGTGACGCTGGATGAGCGCACGCTGGACGTGTTGATGCCGCCGTTGAATGAATATCCGCACTGGACGAATCTGGAATTTTCGCAGTGTCCCAACTGCCCGCTCAACCCCGCCGAGCGCCCCCATTGCCCGGTGGCGGTCAGCCTCATCCCGCTGATTGACTTTGTGCGCGACACCATCTCGTACCGCAAAATCACCATCACCGTGGAGAGCGAAACGCGCACATATATGAAAAATACTTCGATGCAGGAGGGCGTTAGCTCGTTGTTGGGGATGCTGATGGTCACCAGCGGTTGCCCGGTGATGGACAAACTGCGCCCGATGCTGCGCTCGCATTTGCCCTTCGCCACCGCCAGCGAAACGGCATACCGTTTCCTTTCGATGTACATGCTGGCGCAGTATTTTCTGGTTAAAAACGGGCACGCCCCCGATTTCAAATTGGACGGATTGCGCTGGCTTTTTTTGGACATTCAGGATGTGAATCAACACTTTTGGGAACGATTCGCCGCCGCCAACGTGGAGGATGCCAGCACCAACGCGCTGGTCATTCTGGACAATCTGGCGCAGTATGCGGCATTTTCGCTGGACATTGACGAAATGGAAGAGACGGAAGCCCTGTTTAAGGCGTATTTTGCGCAATCATAGCGCCCTCATCCTTCACCTCAATTCTCAGCGTGATGCGAACTTCCGGCGCATCGCGCCGTGTACATTATGGGCATATTAACCCCCGCCGCGCTGAGCCTTTTGGCGCTGGCAATCCCCATCATCATCTTTTACATGCTTCGCCTGCGACGCCAGCCGCTGCGGGTGTCGAGCCTGTTGCTGTGGCAAAAAGTGCTGCAAGACCGCCGCGCCAATGCCCCGTGGCAGCGCATTCAGCGCAATTTGCTCCTCTTTCTGCAATTGCTGATACTGCTGTTGGTAGTGCTGGCGCTGATGCGCCCCTTCCGCACCGTAAACGCCGGTGTGCAGGGGAACGTCATCCTGCTGATAGATACCTCCGCCAGCATGCAAGCCACCGACGTGCCCCCCAGCCGTTTGGATGCCGCCAAAGATGCCGCCATCGGCATCATTCGCGCCCTGCGCCCCGGCGACACCGTCAACCTGATTGCCGTCGCCGACCTGCCCCAGCCCATCCTCTCCGCCGATGCCACCGCCAACCGCCGCGAGTTGGAAGCGGCGGTGCGCGATTTGCCCCCCACCAACACCATCGCCAATTGGGAAACCGCCCTGGCGCTGGCGGCGGCATCCGCTGCATCACTGCCCAACAGCACGGTGGTCATTTTGAGCGATGGCGCTATTCCCCCCAACCTGCCCGTTTTGCCCGCCCCCGTGCGCTGGGAAACGGTGGGGAAGGATGGGGACAATCAGGCGATTGTGGCGCTGGCGACCCGTGAAACGCGCACCGGGACGGAACTCTTTGTGCGCGTGATGAATTTCGCGCCCCAATCGGCGGCGCAACTACTGGAAATTCGGGTGGATGATGCCCTCTTCGATGTGCGGAACATCACCCTTCCCGCCCCGCCCGATGGCAATCTGGCACTGACCTTCGACAATCTACCCGCCGATGCCCGCGTGATTTCGGCGTGGCTCACTGGCGATGATGCTCTGGCGCTGGACAACACCGCCGCCATCCGGCGCAATTTTCAGGGGGGCACAATTCTGCTGGTGAGCGAGGGGAATCTTTTTTTGGAGCGCGCTTTGGGTTTGCTGCCGGGCTTGAGCGTGTCGCAGGCTGTGCCCGGGCAGTTGCCCGCCGACACCCCCTTTGACCTGATGGTCTTCGACCGCACCGTGCCCGACGCCATCCCCGTCAATGCCGCCAATTTGCTCTTCATCGCCCCGCCCGCCGACACCCCGCTTTTCACGGTGGGCGACGTTTTCAGCAATACCGCCATCCTGCCCGCCCAAACCGACCACCCGCTGCTGGCGTTCACCAATTTTCAGGCGGTGAACATCGCCGAGGCGGCAACCGTGACCGCGCCGTGGGCATCGCCGGTGCTGGTGGCACGGGGGGGCGCGCTGTTGCTGGCGGGGGAAACGGAGGGCAGGCGGGTGGCAATCCTCACCTTTGACATCCTGAAATCCGATTTGCCCCTCAACGTGGATTTCCCCATTTTGGTCGCCAATCTGTCGCGCTGGCTGTTGCACCAATCCACCGCAATCCCCGCCATCAGCGGAGATGATGCCCTCTCCGCCAACCCGCTCAGTCCCGCCGAATCGGACATCCGCCCCAACCGCGCCGAGATTCGGGGCACAACCGCCCCCAACGGCGAACCGGAAGTGGGTCAGCAGGAATTTTGGTGGATTCTGGCGGCGGGCGCGCTGGCGATTTTACTGCTGGAATGGTGGGTTTATTGGCGGGGGAACGTCTGATGCGCCCGGATTCTTTGCTCAATTTTCCCCAATTCTATGGCGTGGGCGCTCGGCGCGCCACGCTCGCGCTGGCGGAAGTGATGCACAACCAACTGAAAAAATTGTGAATTGTGACTGAAGGCTGGTATACTTTTTATACACGATGCAAAAGGTGGTGAAAGATGCTTGAAATCAGTCGAGTACATGTGCAGAATATGATGAGGCTGGAACTTCTGGCTCAACAACGCGAAACGGACGACCAAATTGCGATGTTTGAAAAAAAGTATGGTTGCACTTTTGCTGAATTTGAAACACAAATCAATGCCGAATCCGAGAACTTTGAACATTGGGATGACTATCTGGAATGGAAAGCCGCCATCAATGTGCGGGCAACATTAACGCAAAATCTCACCGAGCTACAATATGGAAATTTTAAAATTACTGGATGAATGTTCGGTTGTGGAACGCTATGATGTGCTGGCATTTAAAGTGTGGCACAATGGCATCTATTTTAAAATTAAAAGTTTTCTCAAAGATGGTTCGGTATTGTTTATTCGCGAATATATGGATGAAACAGACAGAAACTATTCGTATCACTGGCAGGATGCTCGCGCGAGTTTGATAATTCGGTGGGATAATGCACCCCATCATCCCGATTTACCGACTTTCCCCCATCATAGACATGTTGGAACAACAATTGAACCCAGCCGCGAGTTGAACGCTGCGGCAATCCTGAAAACCATCGCGGCACATATTTCCCCCGATACAGAGGAATAATCGATGACCTTCGGCAACCCGTGGGCGCTGATTCTGCTGGCATTGCTGCCCGTCTTTTGGCTCGTCAGCCGGGGGCGATTGCGCTATCTCTCCCGCTGGCGGCGACGCTTCGCGGTCGGATTGCGCCTGCTCCTTTTTCTGCTGCTGGTGCTGGCGCTGGCGGATGTCCGGCTGAAAACCCGCGCCGACACGCTGACCACCATTTTTCTGGTTGACCGTTCCGACAGCGTTTCGGCGGCGGCGCGGGACGCCGGGCTGAAATTTATGCAGGATGCCCTCGCCGCCAAACCGACCGATGATTTGGCGGGCGTGGTGGTTTTCGGGGCGAATGCGGTGGTGGAGGAAACACCCCGCACCCGTCTCTCCCTGCGCGACATCGCTTCCACCCCGCGCACCGACCACACCAACATCGCCGCCGCGGTGCGGCTGGGGATGGCGCTCTTCCCCGCCGAAAGCCAAAAGCGGCTGGTGCTCATCACCGACGGGCGGAACAATTTGGGGGACGCCAAAGCCGCGGTGCAATTGGCGCGCGCCGCCGGTATCCGGCTCGATGTACTCGACCTCGCCCCCGCCGCCGCCGAACCGCCCGAAATTCGATTGTCGGCACTGCGTGCGCCGAACACCCTGCACGCCGGGGAACGTTTCGACCTGCAATTGTCCATTGAAAGCACCGTCTCCGCGCCATCCACCGTGCAGATTTTCGCCGATGGGCAGTTGGTGGTGCAGGAAAATGTCAATCTCCATCCGGGCGAAAACGGCTTCATTTTCCCGATGGTGGCGGGGGAAAACGGATTCAGCACCTTCCGGGCGACCATCATCCCCCAAACCGATACCCAGGCGCAGAACAACCGCCTCGACACCTTCAGCCTGATTGAAGGTCCGCTGAAAGTGCTGGTGGTCGCCGGTTCTCCCGCCGAAACGGTGAATCTGCTCCCCGCGCTGAACGCCGCCGGGCTGAATCCCGTGCCGGTGCTCCCGGCCGATATGCCATCCACCCCGTTGGCGCTGACGGAATACGCGGCGGTGGTGCTGGCGAATGTTCCCGCCACCGCGCTGTCGCCGGCGCAATTGCAGCTTCTGCAAACCTATGTGCGCGATTTGGGGAAAGGGCTGGTGGTCATCGGCGGTCCCGAAAGTTACGGCGCGGGTGGATATTTTCAAACGCCGCTGGAAGAAACTTTGCCGGTGGATATGACGCTCAAAGACCGCCAACGGCTGCCGGGGATGACCATGCTGACGGTGATTGACAAATCGGGGAGCATGGATTCGGCGGGCACGCAGAATATGGGGGGACCCAAAAAGGTGGAGCTGGCGAAAGAAGCCATCTACCGCGCGGTGGATTTTCTCGCCCCGTGGGACAGAATCGGGGTGGTGGCGTTCGATACGGCGGCGCGCTGGGTGGTGCGCCCCGAGCCGGTGGTGGATGTGGCGGGCATCAAAAATCGGGTCGGAACCATTCGCGCCAGTGGCGGCACCGATATTCTGGCGGGGTTGCAAGTTGCCGCCGACGCCATCGTGAAAGAATCGAGCCGGGTGCGGCACATCATTCTGCTGACCGATGGCGGGGCAGACCCGACGGGCATTCTGGAATTGACCGACGAGCTGGCGGCGCAGGACATTTCGATTTCGGTGGTCGCCATCGGCGACGATTACGCCCCGTTTTTGGAGGAAGTGGCGCAACGGGGCAACGGGCGTTTCCACTTTGCGCGCGACCCCGCCACCATCCCCCAGATTTTTGCGCAGGAAGCAACGCTCGCCTTGAAAGCGTATATCATCGAAGACCCATTCATCCCCAAACGCACCGGCAACAGCCCCATTTTACAGGGGATTCCCGCCGTACCGGAACTGGGCGGCTACATCGCCACCAGTCCGAAACTCACCGCGCAGACAATTTTAGCCAGCGGGCAGGATGACCCGGTGCTGGCGCAGTGGCAATACGGGTTGGGGCGCGCCGTGGCGTGGACATCGGATGCGACGGGGCGCTGGGGAAAGGATTGGGTCGGCTGGGATGAATTCGCCCGTTTCTGGGGGCAGGTTGTGCGCTGGACAATCATCGAAGGGGCGGGGGGAAGTTTGGATGCGCAAATCACCCGCGACGCCGTTTCGGGGAAGATGGTACTCACGGTGGACGCGCTCGACGGGGCGGGGAACAGCCTGAACGGGTTGACGCTGGAAGGGAGTCTGGTTTCGCCGTCGCTGGCGCAAACGGCGTTGACGCTGGAACAGATTGCGCCGGGGCGCTACCGGGCGACATTTGCGCCGGATGAAACGGGGGCGTATCTGCTGCGGCTGTTGGGGCGCAGCGCCGACGGGCAACTCGTCAGCAGCGCCACGCGCGGATTCGTGGTCAGCTATTCGCCCGAATATGCCGCCATCACCACCGAACCGAATTTGCCCGCAAATTTGGCGGAACTCGGTGGGGGCGTGTTGCTCACCCCGGCGGACAGCGCCACCGTTTTCGACCATACCCTGCCGCCGGTGAGCGGCTCGCGGACGCTGTGGCAAACGCTGCTGGTGACGTTCGCCCTGTTGCTGCCGCTGGATGTCGCCGTGCGGCGGGTGATGTTCGGACGGGAGCAGTGGGAAAAGGCGGGGCGTTGGATGCGCGGAAAGCTGTTCGCGCCGGGAGCGGAACCGGCGCCGGTGAAGACTGCCTCCGCCGCGAAGAGTCTGCTTTCGGTGAAAAAAGCGACGCGCGGCGAAAAACCGGCGCAACCGATTGTTTTCCAGCCCGATGCCGGAGACGGGGAAACCGACGCGCC
Source organism: uncultured Anaerolineaceae bacterium (assembly GCA_964570315.1). Lineage (GTDB taxonomy): Bacteria > Chloroflexota > Anaerolineae > 4572-78 > 4572-78 > JANTHQ01. The sequence goes on from CAZMXX010000051.1 coordinate 11,143, forward strand.
AACCGTCGAACCGAAAACGCCAAAACCGAAACCGGATACCGGCGGCGGCAGACGGCTCAAAACCGGGCGCTTGCTGGACGCGAAACGACGAACGCGGAAGGATAGAAAGTGAGGAGGTGGGAAGGTGAGCGGATGGGAAAGTGAGAGAATGAGAAAGTGAGAAAGTGAGAAAGTGAGAAAGTGAGAAAGTGAGATTGGAGATTTGTTGAAGTGTGAAGCGTGAAACTTGAGACCTGAAACTTGAGACCTGAAACCCGAAACCGGAGGCTCAAACCGATGGAACTGAAAAACAAAACCGCGCTCATCACCGGGAGCGCGAAACGAGTGGGCAAAACGCTGGCGCTGGCGCTGGCGGAGCGCGGATGCCATATTGTGGTGCATTACGGGCGTTCGGCGGAGGCGGCGCGGGAAACCGTGCGCGAAATCGAATCGCAGGGGGTGTCGGCGTGGGCATTTTCCGCCGATTTGAGCGATGAATCCGCCGTGCAGGAAGTCGTTCCCCGCGCGTTGGAATTGGCGGGGCGGCTGGACATTCTCATCAACAGCGCCTCCATTTTTCCGCCGGAAGACTTCCTTTCGGCAAGCCCCAAAACGTGGGACACGGCGATGATGGTCAATCTGAAAACGCCCTTTCTGCTGAGTCAGGCGTTTGTGCGCGCCCTGCCGGAAAATCAGCCCGGCAAAATCATCAACTTATTGGATGTGATCGCCATGCGCCCGCAGAATCACCATTTCAGCTACACCATCAGCAAAACGGGGCTGGAAGGGTTGACCCAAGCGATGGCGGTGGCGGTGGCGGCGCGCAATATTCAGGTGAACGGGATTGCGTTGGGGGCAATTCTGCCGAATGTGAACGACGACCCGGCGCTCTTCGCGCGGCTGGTGGCGAAAATCCCCGCGCGGCGCACCGGCTCGCCCGCCGATGTGGCGCAGGCAATGCTCTATCTGCTCGATGCGGATTTCGTGACGGGGGAAATCATCCGCGTGGACGGCGGTCGGCATTTGGGGTGAAACTCACACCAAAATGACATGCACGAATTTGGGACCGTGCACGCCCAGCGTCAACGTCTGTTCGATGTCGGCGGTGCGGCTGGGTCCTGAAATCAGATTCAGATTCGCCACGGCGCGGGCGGCATCGGGATTGGCGGCGATGAACGCCATCAGCGACGGGTAGAGGTCGGCGACCCGCAGCAGGGCGATGTGCACCGGCGGCACGAGCGATGCCAACCGCCCTTTGCCCGCCCCGCTCGACACCACCAGCGAGCCGGTATCCGCCAGCCCCGCCTGCGCCCCCGTAATGCCGATGGTCACGCCGGACGCGCCCAACAGCGTTTCGCGGCGTGCGTCGGGGTCGGCGGGGAGGGGTATCTCCCGCGCGGCAAAGCCGTGTGCCGCCAGCGTTTCCCGCAGATTCGGCACGGGCAGGTGTTCATCCGCCCACGCGAAATATTCGCGCGCGCCATGTTCTGCCATCAGCGCGGCGATTTTCGCGGCGGCATCGGCGGGGTCGGCGGCGCGGAAAACATCCCCTTTCAGCGCGGTCACTTCCGCCGAAAATTGTTCCACCAGCGCGGCGGGGGCGAAGGGCGCGGTCGGCGGAGATGCGGGACGCTCGGCGCGGGCATCGGGGAAATATGCCTCGGAGAGGCTGCTTTTCACGGTTTTCAGAAAGTCGTTTCGGTTCATAGGTTGTCTCGGGTTTCGGGTTT
>CAZMXX010000051.1:12951-15376 GCA_964570315.1 uncultured Anaerolineaceae bacterium
TCAAGTTTCAAGTCTCAAGTTTCAAGTCTCAAGTTTCAAGTCTCACGTTTCAAGTTTCACGCCTCACGTTTCACGCTTCACGTTTCACGCCTCACGTCTCAACAAATCTCCAATCTCACCTTCTCACTCTCTCACTCTCTCACTTTCCAACCTTCTCACCCGCTCACTTTCTTGCTTTCTCGCTCTGCCCACAATTGATGGAACGATTTCGGCGCGAAGGCAGGAAATTCGCGGTGGTCTGTCCAGCCGTTGAGCGGCGCGGGGAGTTTTTTCACCCAGCCGTCTTTCGCCAGCAGGCGAAGCCCGATTGCCGACACTTTGATGCCCCCCCGGAATCGCTGTGGATTGACCGCCGCCGCCCGGTATTGCCCAATCCCCCAGCGCAACCACGCGGGTGCGGGCTTTTCCGCCAACCCCGTTGCGCGCAGATTGAGCAGCATGCGGGGCAAATCAATTCGCACGGGACACACTTCCCGGCATTTGCCGCACAGGGTGCTGGCGTGCGGCAGGTCGCCGGCGGCATCCGTTCCCCAAAAAATGGGCGACAACACCGAGCCGATGGGACCCGGATAGACGCTGCCATAGGCGTGTCCGCCAATCGCCTGAAAAACAGGGCAGTGGTTCAGGCACGCCCCGCAGCGGATGCAGTACAGGATTTCGGCGTTTTCCGATGCCAGCGCCCGGCTGCGTCCGTTGTCCAGAATGACCACGTGAAATTCTTCGGGTCCGTCGGGGTCGGCGGGGCGGCGTGCGCCGGTGATGAGGTTGGTGTAAACGGAGAGCTTTTGCCCGGTGGCGCTCCGCGCCAGCATGTTCAGCATTACCCCCAAATCCTCGAAGGTCGGCACAACTTTTTCCATCCCCATAATGGCGACGTGAATGCGCGGCACGGTGGTCGTCAATCGTCCGTTTCCTTCATTGGTGACCAAACAGATGGAACCCGATTCCGCCACGCCGAAATTCACCCCGCTGATGCCCATATCCGCCGTGAGGAAAATTTTGCGCAGATATTCGCGGGCGATGCGGTTCAATTCGATGGGGTCGTCGGTGTAGGGCACACCCAGCTTTTCCTGAAAGGTCTCCGCGACTTCGTAGCGGGTTTTGTGCATCACCGGGGCGATGATGTGCGACGGTGTTTCCTCCGCCAGTTGGATGATGAACTCGCCCAAATCGCTTTCGGTGACGGTGATGCCGTCTTTTTCCAGCTCGCGGTTCAGGTGGATTTCCTCGGTGACCATTGATTTCGACTTCACCGCCCGGCGCACCCCTTTTTCCCGCGCCAATTGGCGAACATAATTGGTGGCTTCGGCGGCGTCCTTCGCCCAAAAAACCGTGCCGCCGGTCGCCGCCACATTATCCGCAAATTCCGTCAGATATGTGTCCAACCGGCTGAGCGTGTGCGCACGAATGAGCCGCGCCCGGTCGCGGAATTCGTCCATTTGGGGAAAAGCGGCGAGGGCACGCGCGCGCCCTTCAACCAGATGGCGCGCCCCCAGCGCGACGGCGTAAGTTTTTTTGTGGTCATCCAGTGCGATGCGCACCCGTTGCGGGAAAGTTGTCTCAGACATCGGCGTCCTCCTCGGTGGGGCGCAACACTTCGGCGATATATTTCACCTGTACCGCGCTGCCCCTTTTTTTCAAGCCCCCGCCGATGTGCAGCAGGCAACTGAAATCGGTGGCGACGACGGTATCCGCGCCGCTCGCTTCGATATTTTCCAGCTTTTTCGCCAGCATTGCGCCGGAGATGTCGCTCATTTTCACCGCAAACAGCCCGCCGAAGCCGCAACACTCCGTTTCAGCAGGCAGTTCCACCGTTTCCGCGCCGTCGATATTCTCCAGCAGGGTTTTCGGCTGGCGGTAAATGTCCAAATTGCGCAATCCGTGGCATGAAGCGTGATAGGCGATTTTCCCGCCGCCCACCGCGCACGCATCGGTCACGCCCAACTCATCCACCAAAAATTGGGTGAACTCGAACACCCGCGCGGCGACGCGCTCGGCTTTGGCGGCATACTCGTCATCGCCCGCAAAAAGTGCGGGGTAATGGTGGATGACCATATCGGCACACGAGGCGGCGGGGATGATGATGGGTCCTTCGGTGGCGTCAAACACGTCGAGGGTATGGTGTGCCATCGCGCGGGCATCCGCCCAAAAGCCGCCGTTGAACGCCGGTTGCCCGCAACACGTTTGTGCGTCGGGAAACTCGACCCGGCAGCCGTGGCGTTCCAGCACGTCCACCACTGCCATCCCCGCATCGGGGTGGATGGCGTCAATCATGCAGGTTACAAAAAGCTGTATCGTCACAGGGGTTTCGATTGTCATCGGTTTTTTCCTCCGGTGGCTGAATTATAATTCGGGTGCGGGAAAAAGTAAATATTACTTGGCAAATTGGCGAAAAAAGAGTATAATATTTTCTGTTCAAAGTTGG
>CAZMXX010000052.1:0-275 GCA_964570315.1 uncultured Anaerolineaceae bacterium
CCCATTTTACTTGCTAACCGGTTTGCTGAAAAACTTTTGCTCGGGTACTTATATTTTGTTCTCGCGGCAGTTGATCCGCGGCATCACCGCGGGAGCGGTGAAATAAAAAAAGAAGATGGGGGACACCCCCACCCCCCCGCCTTCAACTGCGTTTCAGGATGGTTGATTCGCGGCATCACCGCGGGGGCGGTGAAATAGAAAAAGAAGATGGGGGACACCCCCCCCCCGCCTTCAACTGCGTTTCAGGATGGTTGATTCGCGGCATCACCGCGGGG
>CAZMXX010000052.1:375-15287 GCA_964570315.1 uncultured Anaerolineaceae bacterium
GCGGTGAAATAATGAATGACGAGTTACGAATGATGAGTTGCGAGTATGTTTTTGCACGGATTCGTCATTCGTTGTTCATCATTCGTCATTGTAAATAGGAGACATCATGAAAATCGGCATTGTTGGAACGGGTTCAATGGGAAGAACCCATGCCGCCGGATGGATGGAAACTCCGGCGACCATCGGTGGGTTCGTGAGCAAAACGACGACGCACGTGCAATCGCTGGCGAAACAATATGGCGCGCAAGCGTACCCCGACTTTGAGGCAATGCTCGCCGATGTGGATGTGGTGGACATTTGCACGCCGACCCATCTGCATTATGCGCAGGTTTTGCAAGCGGCGGCAGCCGGAAAACACGTTGTGTGCGAAAAACCGCTGGCGCGTACCGTATCGCAGGGGCGGGAAATGATTGCCGCCTGCCGCGATGCAGGGGTGAAATTGCTGGTGGCGCACGTGGTGCGCTTCTTCCCGGAATATGTGCGCGCCAAAGAAATTGTCGCGGCGGGAGACATCGGGCAACCGGCGGTACTTCGATTGTCGCGGGGGACTTTCCGCCCGCAAAAAGTCACGGACAACTGGTTCACCAATCCGGAAAAATCGGGCGGGGTGATGCTCGATTTGATGATCCACGATTTCGATTATGCCCGCTGGGTCGCGGGTGATGTGGTGCAGGTGTATGCCAAAAACGCATCCGTTGAACATGGGCTGGTCATCCTCACCCATAAAGATGGCGCCCTTTCGCACATCGAAGGCTCGTGGGCATACCCGCCGCCCCATTTTCACACCCGTTTTGAAATTGCGGGCAGTGATGGCTGGCTGGCATTCGATGCGGAGAAGAATACCGCCATCTCATTGAATGTGCGGCAACCGCAAAACAACGCCCCCGATGTCCCCGCGCCGGGCATTTTGCTGGATGAAAATCCGTACACCACCCAAATAAAAGCCTTCTACCGCGCGCTGGCAGACGATGCGCCCGTGCCTGTTTCCGCCGCCGATGGGTTGGCGGCGCTGCAAATTTCGCTGGCGGCGATTGAGTCGGCGCGCAGCGGGATGCCCGTCACTTTACCCGAATTGCCGGAGGTGTCCGCATGAGAATCGGAATTATGAGTTTCGCCCATTTGCACGCCGAAGCATACATCAATAATTTGCGCGCCATTCCCGGCGTGGAAATGATTGGCTTCGCCGATGATGATGCGGCGCGCGGGGAACATTTCGCCGCGCAATTCAATACCCGGCTGTTCCCGTCGTATGATGCTTTGCTGGCGGAAAAGCCGGATGGTGTGCTGGTGTGTTCGGAAAACGCCAACCATCGCCCGCTGGTGGAAATGGCGGCGGAGGCGGGGGTACACGTGCTCAGCGAAAAACCGCTGGCGACATCGCTGGCAGATGCCCGCGCGATGGTTGATGCATGCCACCGTGCCGGCGTTATTTTGATGACCGCTTTTCCGATGCGGTTTAGTGTGCCGATTGTAGAAGTGAAATCGCTGTTGGACGGCGAAAAGTTGGGCAAAGTTTTCGGCTTCAATACCACCAATCAGGGTCAAATGCCGATTGCGCATCGCCGGTGGTTTGTGGACAAAACGCTGGCGGGCGGCGGCGCGATTATGGATCACACGGTTCATCTGGCGGATATTTTGCGGTGGTATTTGGACAGTGAAGTGACAGAGGTTTACGCCCGAACGAATCGCATTTTGCATGCCGAGACCGTTGATGTGGAAACGGGTGGACTGCTGATGCTCACTTTTGCCGATGGCACCTTTGCCAGCATTGACAGCAGTTGGAGCAAACCGCTCAACTATCCCACTTGGGGTGGCTTGACGATAAAAATTATCAGCGAATATGGGGTCACGGCGGTGGATGCCTTCAGTCAGAATTTGGATGTTTACAACCAGAAGCGAAATTCTCACGCTTGGGCATACTGGGGCTCGGATGCGAATCAAGCGATGATTGAGGAATTTGTGACCGCCATCCGCGAGCGGCGCGCGCCGAAAGTCACCGGCGAAGATGGTTACAAAGCGCTGGAAGTTGCGCTGGCGGCGTATCAATCGGCGGCGTCGGGTGTGCCGGTGAAACTGCCCCTAAAAATGTAGGGGCGGCTCGCGAGCCGCTCCTATGGAATGTTCATTATAATTGCGAAAATTTTGGGGGGTCTACCATGCCCAACATCGAACAATCTTTTTTGTACCACGAAATTCACCAGCAGCCGGAAGCGTTGGCGCGATTGCTGGCGGCAGAAAAAGATACGGTGACGCAACTCGCCGCTGAAATTCGCCGCCGGGGCATTTCGCAGGTGGTGATTGCCGCGCGGGGGACGTCGGACAATGCGGGACGGTATGCGCAATATTTGTTCGGTGCGCTGAACGGAATGCTGGTGACGCTGGCGACGCCGAGCCTCTTTTCCATCTATCGCCAACCGCCGAAATTCGGCAATGCGCTGGTGCTGGGTATCAGCCAGAGCGGCAAAAGCCCGGACATCGTTTCGGTGCTGGCGGAAGGGCGGCGACAAGGGGCGTTGACCGCCGCCATCACCAACGTGCCCGCTTCCGATTTGGCGCAGCACGCCGATTTCACCCTCGCCCTGCATGCCGGGGTGGAAAAATCGGTGGCGGCAACCAAAACCTACACCACCGAGCTGACCGCCATCGCCATGCTGAGCGCGGCATTGAGCGCAGGTTCGGCGCGGTGGGCGGCACTGGATACCATCCCCCGGCAGGTGGAACAGACGCTCGCCTCCAATCGGGATTTGCCGCAAAAGGCGGAACGTTATCGGTACATGCAACATTGCGTGGTGATTGGACGCGGCTATAATTATGCCACCGCGTTTGAGTTGGCGTTGAAGCTGAAAGAATTAACCTACACCGTGGTGGAGCCGTATTCCAGCGCCGATTTTCTGCACGGTCCGCTGGCGATGGTCGCACCCGGTTTTCCGGTGATTGTCGTCGCGCCGTCGGGGGCAGTGTTGCCGGAGTTGCAATTTTTCATCCACACCGTCCACGACCGGGGGGCGGAAATCATCATCATCAGCGACGATGCGGACACATTGGCGCTGGCTCGCGTCCCCCTGCGCCTTCCGTCCGCCTCCCCGGAATGGTTGTCGCCCATTTTCGCCATCGTCCCCGGTCAATTGCTGGCGATGTATCTGGCGCACAGTCGGGGATTCTCGCCCGATACCCCGCGCGGATTGAAAAAAATCACCGAGACAATGTAACTGAATTGCCCGCCACATCGTTTGTGCGTTTGTTCTCTATTTGGATATGGCGGTTGACCATTCTTCCGCCGGGTTGTATAATTCCCCTATCGCTTTCGGCGATGCCCGAACGACAACTTTCAAATATCAATGGCAGAGTGGCAAATCTATGTGGCAAGAATATTATTCCCCAAACACGGTACAAGAAGCGTTAGAGTTGCTGGAAAAATACCAAAATGATGCCCGCGTCGTTGCCGGTGGCACCGACCTCATCATCGAAATGGAACGCGGGGTGCGCCGTCCGCGCGCCATCATCGACATCACCCGCATTCCCGGCTTGGATGTGATTGCCCTCGATGATGATGACCGCATCCACATTGGCGCGGCAGTCACCCACAATCAGGTGGTTGATGCCGCACTGTGCCGCGAGCGGGCGTTCCCGCTGGTGAGCGCGTGCTGGCAGGTCGGTTCGCCGCAGATTCGCAACCGAGCGACCGTTGCCGGCAATATCGTCACCGCTTCTCCGGCGAATGACACCATTGCCCCGCTGCGGGCGCTGAACGCCGAAGTGGTGCTCGCCAGCGTGCAGGGTGAGCGGGTGGTTTCGCTGGCGGATTTTTTCCTCGGCGTGCGAAAAACCGCGCTCGCGCCCAATGAAATGGTGCTGGATATCCGTTTTCCCGCCCTGAAATCGAATCAGGTGGGCACATTTCAAAAGCTCGGTTTGCGCAAAGCGCAGGCAATTTCGGTCATCAGCGTTGCCGCCGTCCTCACCTTCGATGGCGACACCGTCACCGATGCCCGCATCACCCTCGGCAGTGTCGCGCCGACCATTGTCCGCGCCACGGACGCCGAGCGGTTTTTGGTGGGCAAAACGCTCACCGATGAGGTGCTGACCGAGGCGGGCAATCTGGCGAAATTCGCCGCCCATCCCATCAGCGATGTGCGCGGCAGTGCGGAATACCGGAAATATGCCGTCGGGGTGTACACCCGCCGCGCGCTGCAATCGCTGCGCGATGGCACGGAAAAAGACTTCTTGCCCGACCTCCCCGTGATGTTGTGGGGTGAAACCAATGGGCATTTCCCGATGCGTGAACTGGATGATGAACCGCAGCGCGTCCATAGCGATGATGCCATCGTCACCATTATCAACGGCAAACCGACCGTGGTGCGCCACGCCAACGGCAAAACGCTGTTGCGCATGCTGCGCGAAAATGCCCATCTGCCCGGCACGAAAGAAGGGTGCGCCGAAGGGGAGTGCGGGGCATGCACGGTCTATCTGGATGGGATTGCCGTGTTGAGCTGTCTGGTTCCCGCCGCGCGAGCGCATCACAGCGAGATTATCACCATTGAAGGGCTGGATGAACACCCCGTGCAGGCGCAATTTGTCGCCGAGGGTGCGGCGCAGTGCGGCTATTGCACCCCCGGTTTTGTGATGAGCGGGGCATCGCTGCTGGCGGAAGTGCCATCCCCCACCGCCGACGACATCAAACAGGCTTTGACGGGGAATTTATGCCGGTGTACCGGCTATTACAAAATTCTGTCCGCCATTGAAAAAGCCGCCGAAGCGTAGGATTTTGGTTGTCAGTTGTCGGCTATCGGTTGTCAGTTATCGGTTTTCTGAAACGCAAGCCGACAACCAAAAGCCAAAAACTGAAAGCTGAAAGCTGAAAACCAACCACCACTTTGAACCGGAGCAATCTATGAACAATTCCACCGTTGGACAATCGGTAAAACGACTGGACGCCTGGGGGAAAGTGACCGGCAAAACGCTGTACCCCGGCGACCGCGACCACGAAAATCAGTTGTGGCTGAAGGTGCTGTTCGCCCGCCGACCGCACGCCCGCATTGTGCGCCTCGACACCACCGCCGCCGAAGCGATGGACGGCGTCATCACCATTCTCACCGCCGCCGATGTGCCGGTCAACGAATACGGCTTGCAGACCCCCGACCAGCCCGTGCTGTGCGGACCCGGCTCATCGAAGCCGGGGGCGGATGTGGTGCGCTTTGTGGGCGACCAGATTGCGGTGGTGGTTGCGGAAACGGAAGATGATGCCGCTCGCGCCCGCGATGCCATCATCGTTGAATTTGAAGATTTACCCATCGTCACCGACCCGGGAATGGCGATGGCATCGGACGCGCCGCAACTCCATCCCCATTGCCCGGATAATGTGGTGCATGTTGACCGCATCCGTTTCGGCGATGCGGACTCGGCGTGGGACGGGTGTGATGTCATCATCGAAGGGACGTACCACACCCCGCCGCAGGAGCACGCTTATTTGCAGCCCGAAGCGGGCACGGCGACCATTGACGATGAAGGGCGCATCACCGTGTTCTGCCCCGGACAATGGACGTGGGAGGAGCAGGAGCAGATTGCGCACGCGCTCAACCTCCCCCCGGAAAAGGTGCGGGTGGTGTACGATGCTATCGGCGGTGCATTTGGCGGGCGGGAAGATATTTCCATCCAGATAATTTTAGCGCTGGCGGTGCAAAAATTGCAGAAAATGGGCATCAACCGTCCCGTGAAGTTGATTTGGTCGCGCGAAGAATCCATCATCGGGCACTGCAAACGTCACCCGATGACCATTCACGCCAAATGGGGCGCGAAAAAGGATGGCACGCTGGTGGTGGCGGAAACCACCATCATCGCCGATGCGGGCGCGTACATGTACACCAGCAACAAAGTTTTGGGGAACGCCGTCATCTCATGCACGGGACCGTATCGCTGGCAGCACGCCCACGTGGACGCCTACGCCGTGTACACCAACAATCCGCCGCATGGCGCGTTTCGCGGTTTTGGTGCGCCGCAGGGGCAATTTGCCGCCGAAAGCCAGATGAACAAACTCGCCGAAGCGTTGGGGATGGATCCGGTGGCGCTGCGAATGAAAAATCTACTGGATGAAAATACCCCGCTCACGGTCGGTTCGCCGATTCCCGGCGGCATCAGCCTGAAAACCGTGCTGGAAAAAACTGCACGCGCCATCGGCTGGACGGAAACCGCCGACGGGCAGTGGGTTGCACCGCAGGTCAGCGGGTTCGATGGTGTTGCGCGCGGGGTGGGCATTGCGCTTGGATTCAAGAATATCGGCTTCAGTTTCGGCTATCAGGAAAATAGTTGGGCGCGGGTGACGCTGGAAGGCGCGGGCGACATCGAGCGCGCCACGCTGTACATCGCCGGGGCGGATGTGGGGCAGGGGCATCACACCGCGATGGCGCAAATCGCCGCCGAAACGCTCGGCATTTCGTTGGAAAAAGTGACCCTGCGCGTCTCCGACACCGCCATCACCGGCAGTTCGGGCAGCGCGTCGGCGTCGCGGCTCACCTTCATGGCGGGGAACGCCGTCAGAGGGGCGGCTCAACGCGCCCTGCAAAAGTGGCAGGACGAAGAGCGTCCCGCCGATGTCGAATACACCTACCTCGCCCCGAAAACCACCCCCTTCGACCCGGAAACGGGGCAGTGTCAGCCTAACTTCGCCTATGGCTACGTCGCGGAGGCGGTGGACGCCTCGGTGGACACCGAGACCGGCTTCGTGACCGTGCATCGGGTGGTCTGCGCCGATGATGTCGGCAAAGCCATCAACCCGCAAAACGTGGTCGGGCAAATCGAAGGGGCAATTGTGCAGGCGCACGGCTACACCGTGCTGGAGGATTTCCGGGTGGAAAACGGGCAGGTGCTCACCTCGTTTTTCAGCAATTACCTGATTCCGGGGGTGTACGATATTCCCGAACGGGTGGATTCCATCATTGTGGAAGACCCGCACCCGGAAGGTCCCTTCGGTGCGCGGGGGATGGCGGAAATGCCGTACATCATCTATGCCCCCGCCGTGACCGCCGCCGTGCATAACGCCACCGGCGTGTGGTTCAATGAATTCCCGCTGGTGCCGGAACGGGTTCTGCGCGGTTTGGGAAAACTGTGAGCGTGAGCGGTTCGTGAATTCGTCTTCGTATTCCGTGAAAATACCGGCATAAAACACGCAATACGAAATACGAAACATGCGTATCTCGCTGCTTTCAACCCTGAAACTCCGCATGACTTTTGACAGAGCGCGTTATTCCGATTATAATGCGCCCGTGAAATTTGAAGAAGCCCTGGTGGCGGAATTGGCATACGCAGCAGGTTGAGGGCCTGTGCCCGAATGGGCGTGAGAGTTCGAGTCTCTCCCAGGGCATCAAATTGAAGCACAGGATTTTCCTGTGCTTTTTGTTACCAAAATGGACAACAACCCGTTACCCCGTTTGGACAAAAATCCCGAATTGCGGGAAAAATTACTGCCCCACTGCCGCCTGAAGCCCGGCGAAATCTGGCACGACCCCGCCGGACGGCATCGGGTGGGCTGTTTGGATGCCGCCAACCCCGCCGACATTTCCGCGCTGATGGGCGACGCCCGCACCCGACTCGCCGTGCATGACCCGCCGTACAATCTGGTGGCATTCGAGGAACGCTCGGTGGCGGCGTTCATCGCGTGGTGTCGCCGCTGGGTGGACACCTCCGCCGCGGTGCTGCTGGATGATGCCGCGCTGTACGTGTGGCTCGGCGCAGACCAGCGCGCCCACTTTCAGCCTCTGCCGGAATTTATGCTGATGATGCGCGCCACCGATTTTACGGCGCGGAGTTTCATCACCATGCGCAATCAGCGCGGATATGGCACGCAGAAAAATTGGATGGCGGTGCGGCAGGAGTTGCTCTATTATACCCGTGGCAATCCGCCATTCATCACCCAATATACCGACATCCCCAAAATTTTACGCGGCTATTATAAAACTGTCGGCGGCACGCGCACCGAAAATACCGAGCGCGGCAAAGCGCCGACCATTCGCCCCGGCAATGTGTGGGTGGATGTGCAGCAGGTTTTTTACCGGATGGAAGAAAATGTGTCCGGCTGTTACGCTCAAAAACCGCTCAAATCGGCGGAACGGATCATCGCCGCCAGCTCTGCGCCCGATGAAATTGTGATTGACTTTTTCAGTCATGCCGGAACCACGCTCATCGCCGCAGAAAAATTGGGCAGACGATGTTTCACCATAGATATTGACCCCCTCTTCGCCGAAATCACCATCCGGCGGCTGGAACATTTCCGGGAAAGCGGAAAGACCGGCTGGCAAAACGGCAACCCCTTCGAGTAAAAATTACCAGCCCCGCGCCGTCGTCTCCGCGCGCAGCGCCGCAAATCCGAGCTTGTCCGCACCGTGTCCGGGATACGTCCGCAGTCCCAGTGTCCGCAAATATTCCGCAAACACGGGCGCGGAAACCCCGTAATATCCCGTGAAATCTCGCACCGCCGATTCGGGCAAATCGGTCAGCCAAACTAGCTCAATCACCGGAATTTGCGCCGCGTGCGCGTCCCATGCGGCAAACAATTCGTGGATGAATTGCGCCTGCAATGCCTCCGAGCTGCGGTTTTTTTCGCTGGTGGGATAGCCTGCTTCCAGCACATAGATGGGTTTTTGGGGATAATGTTCCACAAGCGTGGCAAAATCGGTATGCACCACCGACGGCGCGCGCACCGTGAAATCGGGATTGAGCGGATAGTATGTCGTCATCACCACATCGCTGTGGCGGTTGAGCGCTTCTGCGAGTGGGGCGTTTTCCCCCGTGAGACCATCGAACATAATTTTGACGCCAACTTTTAGCCCCGGATATTTCTGCCGCGCATAATCTGCAGCGGCGGCGAAAAAGGTTTCATATGCCTGCCACTGGTCTGTGCCGGATAAATAGCCGTCAATTTCATTCCCGATGGTGAGTGATACCAGTGTCACATCGGGCAACTGACTGAAAGCATAATCGAGCAATGCCTGATAACGGGCAATCAGCGCGGGGTCATCCCAGGCGGTATTTGCCAAATCGGCGGGCGTGCGGCGGGTCACGGTGTCAATCGGATTGACTTCCAGTGCGACGGGCATATTTTCCGCCCCATAAAACAGATTGGCTATCGCCAGCCAGTTCGGGTCGGGCTGGAATGTACCGGGCGCGGTTTCGATGTCATCCCAATACAGAGGCAAACTGACGAATCCCATGCCCGTGTCGCGCGCCAGCGAAAACGCTGTCTCGAAATCGTCTTTTTCCGGCTGGGTGATGTCAATGCCGAGTTGCCGCTCGCCTTTGGGGACGGTGTGTTCCGGGGTGGGAAAATCGGCGGCGGGGGTGGACGGGGTTGGGGTGGTTTCGCCGCATGCCAGCAAAAAAAGTAGAATGAACGCGATGACAAGGATGTGTTTCATTGATTCCTCCGTGAAAAAGTATGGTTGAGGTCACACAGTCACGCCGATGAACGCCGGTTGATGCCCCGGAAAAACCGCGTCCACCTGCGGATTATTTAACCGCCGAGCCACGATTTCCCCTAGCACATCCCGGTAATCGGTGGTCACGGCTAAATCGCCGGGACCCGCCAACTGCTCCCGCTGCAATCCCCGCCATTCCCCGTGAATTTTCCCGCCTGCAATGTGCCCGCCGAGCAGGAACATCGCCCCGCCGTGCCCGTGGTCGGTGCCCGCGCCGCCATTTTCCTTCACCCGCCGCCCGAATTCGCTCATCACCGCGACGGTCAGATTTTGGCGATGGTCGGTCAAATCGGCGTAAAAAGCCGCCAGTCCCCCCGCCAGCGACGCCATCTGTGCCGCCATCCACCCTTCACTCCCCCCCTGGGCGATGTGCGTATCCCAGTCGCCAATATCGAGGCACGCCACTTCCAGCCCGACCTCTGCCTTCATCAGCATTGCCACCTGCCGCAACCCCCTGCCGAAATCATCATCGGGATATTCCACGCCCGGCGCAGGGCGATATTTTTCCGGTTCCAATGCGCCGACGGTGCGCATGGTGTCCATCGCTTCACGGGCGATGGTATCGAGCGGGTCGCCGGTGCGGTACAGCGTGGAGAGCGCGGTTTGCATTTGGGGGATGGCGCGGGTGTTGCCGCCGAGATGGTATTCCGTGATGGAGCGCAGGGCAGTGACCGGTACCGAGCCGCGCAGCGAGGGCGCAATCCGCTCGTTGATGGAGACTCCGCGCAGGGGCGAATGATTGCCGGTGTCCAAACTTGCCAGATGCCGCCCCAACCAGCCCGACGCGGGTCCCTGCGGCGCGTTCAGCCCGCGTTCAATCAATGCCTGCGCCTTAAAATGGGAATGCTCAAAATCGGTTGTCGCGCCAACGGCGTGGACAATCGCCAGTTCTTTTTCCTGCCAGATGGGCAGCAGGGGGGATAACGCCGGATGCAGCCCGAAAAAGCCGTCCAAATCCACCGTCCGCAGCGAGGGCGCGGTTTGGGTATCGTCGGGGCGGGGAATGCCGAGCGTCGGGCGCACGCGGTAATATTCATCTTCGCCGTGCGGCACAACCATATTCAGCGCGTCTGCCGCGCCGCGCAGAAAAATATAGACGAACACATCGCCGCGCGGGGCGGTGTTTTTCGGCGCGAAAGCCAGCCGGGGCATAACCCCCGCCATCGGCAGTGCGGCAGAGAGTTTGAGAAAGTTTCGTCGGGTTAACATAGTTCACTCCTGATGATTTCGCCCCCACCCGTCCCCTGCAGGGACTCCCTCCCGCTCGCAGGGGACGGGCAGGGGGTGGAAAGCTGATAGCTGATAGCTAAAAGCTGACAGCTATCAGCTTGCAGCTATTTCCACTGAAACGCCGGTGCGCCGATGAGCGCCGCCAGCAGGGCGCGCGGTTCGTCCGGCGAGACTTCCGCCAGCAGCGATTCCGCGAGCGGGGTGGGCAACGGCTGCCCGAACAACAGAGTGGCGAATTGCTGCAATTGAAAACCGCGACTGCCGGGCGAAAATTTTTCGATGGGCGTGGGGGCGTTTTCCGCCAAATCTGCTATTTCCCCCAGCGAAAGATGGGTGCGGGGCAGTTGATTGTGCGCCAGCGCGAAGGCGAATCGCCAACGGGTGAGCAGTGTGCCCTCCCACGCCACGGCGGTGTCGGGATAGCCATTCGGGGTGGGGAATTGGAAGAGCGGTTGCCCCATCTGGGTCAAAAATGATTGCACTGGCTTGCCGCCGTCGGTATCGGCGTTGAGTTGGCGCAGGGCGGAAACTGTAAAATTGAAGGGGCGTTTCAATTTGCGCGGCGCGGGGTCTGCCTGCCGAAATTCCGCCGCGAAGAGGATGGTTTTCAGCATGGCTTTGATGTCGCCCCCCGTTTTGAGGAAGATGTCGGCGGTGCGGGCGACGAGTGCGGCGGGCGGGTCGTCCGCCACGAACCGGCGCACCAGCTTCGCGGCGATGAACCGCGCGGTGGAGGGATGCGTCGCCAGCAAATCGAGCACTTTTTCGCCTCCAGCCTGCCCCATTTCAGCGGGGATGGGCAATCCCAAAACAGTTTTCGCCCCGTCATCATGCATATCGGCATTGAAAGTGAATTGCCCGCGATAAAAGTTGCTTTTCACCGTCCACCCGGTCAGACAGCGTGCCAATTCCATCACATCATTTTGCGTGTAACCACCACCCACGCCGAGCGTGTGCAATTCCATCACCTCGCGGGCGTAATTTTCGTTGGGGATGCCGGCGCGATTTTCCTGATTGTCGAGGTAGACCAACATGGCGGGACTGTGTGCGCTGGCAAAAAGCAGGTCGCGGAAGTTGCCCAGCGCATGCCGCCGGATGACCTCGCGGTCGTCCACAATTTTCAGGAAGGTGCAATCCCCTTTGGTTTGGTCAATGTTGAAATGATCGCTCCAGAAATTGACCATCATTTCATATAATTGGCGGCGGCTGTATACCGCGCGGAGGAGCGTGCCGCGCTGCAAATCGAGCCGAAGTTGCGCCCGTTTTTGGGGGCTGCGGATGAACAAATCGGCGGCGTTTTGGCGCAAACTTTCGATGCGGCGGATGCGCCATTCGGCGCGCCAATCCTCGGCGATGGTGTCCGGCGCGAGTTGCTCTTCGATGAAGGCGTCCAGCCCGATTTTGTCGGCGCGAGCGCGTTCGTCTGCGGTGGGACCGAAGGTGATACGGTTGAGCACACGCCAGTCGGCGGGTGGTTCGGCGGCGGGGAAGGCGGTCAGCGCGGCGGGGGGGACGAGCGCGTTTGCGTCGAGTTGGGAGACACCGCATCCGGCAACCGTCGCCCCGGCGATGCTCAAGCCGGTTAGTTTGAGAAATTTTCGGCGTGAAATCATAGGGATACCTTTTCGGATTGATTCTCCCTCAAAGGGAGAGGGTTAGGGAGAGGGAGAATCTTTTAAACCGGTGTGGCTTCGGTGGGGGGCGCGATGGGGGTGGGTGTGGACGCGGAACGGTCTTTCGGCTGCCAGCGCAACAGGGCGAAAATCGCCGCGCCCAGCGAGGCAATCAGTGTGGCGGGGATGACCAGAAACCAACCGACCAGCGGGAATGCCGCCGCGAGTTCCAGCGCGATGGCGCCGCGTACGGTTTTCGCTACCGGCGACAGGGGCGTTTCCCCCGTGTCCAACCGGCTGCCGAGCGCATTTGCCAGCCCTGCCGCGCCGATGCCGGCGACGGCGAAAAGCAGGATAATCCCCACGAAGCCCAGAAATTGCGCGCCGCTGTCCGGCAAATTCAACAACGCCAGAATGGGGATGAGGGTGAAGGTCAACGCCGCCGCACCGAGGAAGATACTTTTCCACGGGGTGCGGGTCAGGCGGGTTTCGGCGCGCCCGGTGAGCGCGGGGAAAATCAGGGTGAGGGTCAACATCAAGCCCGGAAAGGCGATTCCGAGCGCCAAAAGTGTTCCGAATACTGCGGCTACATCTGCCATAATCATTTTTTGTTCCTTTGAGTGGTGGGCGGTTATCAGTTGTCAGTTGTCAGCCGACAACCGACAACCGAGAACCGAGAACTAAAAACCGTCTTCCGATTTCCGATTGCGCCAGGCGACCACTGCCGCGCCGAAGGAGAACATCAGTGCGATGGGCGCGACGATGAACCAGCCGAGTACCGGCACGCCGAGCGTGGCGAGTTCCAGCGTGAGCGCGCCCCACACCATCTGCTTGAAGGGGGACAGTTCCACGCGACGCAGTTCCGCCAGACGTTCGCCGGTGTGCAACGCCAGCCCCGCCAGCCCCAGCACGGTGACGGCGGCGATCGCCGCCAATATCAGCAAGCCCAGCAAGCCCGGCACGTCGCCCACATTCAGCAGCAGGAGCGCGATGCCACCCAGAAAGATGTAATTCGCCAGCCCGATGAAAAACGACCGGCGCGGCGATGCGGTCAGTGCCAATTTGCTCCGCGCGGTGATGCGGGGCAGGAGCGCCGCTTGCAACAACATCAGCGCCGCCAGCCCGACGGCGGCAATTGTGGTGACAAAAATCAGTGCGAGAATTTCGCCAGCGTTCATAATGTTCCTCCATTTTTGAGTGAGGGTGAATGTTTCGGGTTTAACAGCAGGGCGTTGCTCGCCAGCCACGCCATCCCCAAAAAAATGATGGCGCCCCAAATCAACGACGGGGAAAGCTGAAGGAGCGAGACGCCGCTCAAGTGTGTCCAAAATTGTTCCCCCCAAGCGGCGAGCCACCCGGCGGGGAGGCGGAAGCGCTGCACCAGCGACAGCCACGGCACGGCGGCGGGCGACGACCATATCGGCAGGGCGAAAGTCCACGCCAGCCCGCGCCACATTTTCGGCACGGACAGCGCCAGCAACACCAGCCCAACCGCCAGTTGTGCCGCCGGAAGCCAGCGCTCGACGGGGGAGGGGGCGGCGTGGCGGGGCAGATGTGCCATCACGGCGGCGGTGATGTCCGCTGTGGGCGCGGGCACGTCCGCCAGCGCGGACAGGTCGGCGAAGAGGGTTTCCGTGCGTGCCAAAAGTTCGCGGCACGCCCCGCATTGCGCCAGATGGCGCTCAAACGCAGGACGCTCGGCGGGGGGCAGGTCGCCATCCAAATAGCGGAAGAGGGCATCTTCGGTTGCGTGAGTATGTCGGGTAGCGGGCATCATAATCCTCCCGAAAATTCCGGTTGGGCGGTCAATGTTTTTTCCGCCGTGACCGATTTGATGGCGCGAACCAGCATCATCAGCCCGAAAATTATTCCGAAGAGCCACAACACCGCGCCCGCCCCTTCCCGCACGGGGAGAATAATGCCCTGCGCGAGGGTGGTCGTCAGGGTGAAAGCGACGGCGGGGGCGAGCCACACACGCAGGCGGCGCAGTTTTTCGGGGGCGGCGAGCGCCGTGCGATTCTCCGTCCGCGATTGTTTCAGACTGCGGATGAACAGCCCGCCGAACAGCCCGTACAGCGCCCAGATGATGAGATGCCCGCTCAGTCCCGGCAACGCTTCGGGATTCAGGGCGACCAGTGAAAGTAAATACAGTACCCCCAACGCCACGCCGAGCCGTTTCAATTCGCGGCGATTGGGCAGTAAATCGTCCATCGTATAGCTTTGCCCGCGAGTGGCGCGTCGCCACCAGAGCATCAACAGCGCCAGCACGCCGATGGTGGCGCTGCCCGACAGCAGGGATTGTTCCGGCGCGGGGGAGTTGATGGCTTGGGTCAACCCGCCGAAAATTGCCAGCCCGATATATCCGCTTTTGCGGGTGAAAAACTTTCGCAGGCGGCGGGGCAGGGCGAAAAATACATTTTGTGTGCCGGTGAGCAGTATTTCGCCCACGCCCAACGGGATGATGAACGATAGCCACGCATGCCAGAACAGCACCAGCACCAGTGTTTCCGGCACTGCCACCCCGCCGAAAGAAAGGGTTGCGCCCCACGGGGGATTCCACAGCACTTTGGTGATATACGCTTCATACAATCCGAACAGTGTG
>CAZMXX010000053.1:0-15204 GCA_964570315.1 uncultured Anaerolineaceae bacterium
TTGCCTTCGACCCTTCGGGTATATTTTGTTTCATCAGTCAAAAATAACCACTACCTGAAAAATCAGTGTGAATCTGTGGACTGCTTCAACCGCTCGCCGATTTGCGCCGCAATTTCCCCGAAATCATCCGCCGATTGCACAAAGTTCAATCGGTCGGCGTTGATGGTCAGCACCGGGCAGAGGGTGAAACTGTCAATCCACGCATCATACAGCCCGTTGAGCCGTTCCAGATAATTCGGGTCAATATCCTGCTCAAATTCCCGCCCCCGTTTGGCGATGCGCCGCAACAGCGTCGGCACACCGGCTTTCAGATACACCATCAGCGATGGCGGGGGGAGCAGTTCCACCATCACTTCATACAGTTCGCGGTAACTGCGATAATCGCGGGTGTGCATGTTCCCCTGCTGATAGAGGTTCGTCGCGAAGATTTCCGCATCTTCATAGACGGTGCGGTCTTGCACCACGTGGTTGGGGTGACGTATCAAATCTTTGTGGTGGCGCAACCGCCGCGACAGGAAAAAAATCTGCGAGTGGAAGCTCCACGTTTTCATATCGCGGTAAAAATCCGCCAGATCGGATTGTCGTCCACCGCTTCAAAAAAAGGTGTCCAGCCAAAGTGTGCCGCCCGTTTTTCGGTGAGGGTACTTTTGCCCACGCCCACATTTCCGGCAATGGCAATGAATTTTTTGCTCATGCTTCCTCCACCCCGGTCATACCGGCGTGCCATTCCCTGCCGATATTGGTGTCCATTTTTTCCAGATACGCCGCTTCCAAATCAATGCCGGTGTAATTTGCCAGCTTCAGCAGATACGCCAGTACATCCGCCATTTCCTGCTTCAGCGATTCGCGATGAGTGTTCAACGCCGCCCGCAACGCCTGCGCTTCGTCCGCGCCGGTGGCGGCGTGCCCCAACTGCGTGTGCCGGACGCGGGCGAATTCGTCGCTCAATTCTCCCATTTCATTGACCAGCTTCAGATAATTCAAATACAAATCGGGGGAAAAATGTTTTGCCCGGTCAAGCGCCTGATGGAATTGCTGGAAATCGGGCAGGCGGCGATTGGTGTCATCCTCGAAAATGGCGGACAGCACCGGGACGGATGCGGCGCCATTCAGTAGCGACGGCTGCGATGCGCCGGTGTCCAGCGCGCTTTTTATCTGCCCGATGACCATCTGCCGCGCCTCCAAATCGTTCACCACGTTGAGGTCGTCGGTGGCGATGGTGAGCACGGGCGCATACGGAAAATCGGCGAACAACTCGTCGTATGCGGCACTCAGCGCGGCGATGTATTCCCGCTCCATGTTGCGCTCATACGGGCGGTCGCGCACGGCGATGCGGTCCATCAGCGTGTTCACATTCGCTTTTAAATAGACCACCAGCGTGGGGTTGGGAATGCGTTCCGCCAGCGCGGTGTACACACTTTCATACACCGCCAGTTCGTCATTTTCCAGATTGAGATGAGCGAAAAGCCAGTCTTTGGCAAAAAGATAATCGCTCACCAAAGGCGACCGTTTGATGGTGCGGGGGATAACCTGATGCTGTTGGCGGTATCGGCTGAGCAGGAAAAAGATTTGGGTTTGAAAGGCGTATCGGGCGCGGTCGGCGTAAAAATCGCTGAGGAAGGGATTTTCTTCAAACACCTCCAGCAGCAATTCGGCGGAAAGTGCCTCTTGCAGATACCGCGCCAGTGTGGTTTTTCCCACGCCGATAACGCCTTCAATGGCGATGTATGGGTATGGCATATGAACTCCTTTAACCACAAAATAGAGGGGATGGTGACATCAAATTCCACAATATACAGGATACACCCATCGGGGGAAAATGGGAAATAGTTATCGGTTATCGGTATTCAGTTGTCGGCATTCGGTGGTGGAGGATGGCTAAAAACTAAAAACCGACAACGGAAAACTGATAACCAAAAACCGAAAACTGAAAACCGTTTACCCCTTGCAACTTTTTCCGCTATAATCCGTAATAGATGATGTAGGGAGCGATAATGGCTGACACGGTAGCACCGGCAGATGTGCCGAATCAAATTTTAGAAGCTCAATGGATAGCTCGCGCGCGGCAGGGCGATCAATCTGCATTTTCTGAATTGGTGTCGGTGTATCAGAAACCGGTTTTCAATGTCTGCTATCGTATGCTGGGCAATCGCACCGATGCGGAAGATGCGGCGCAGGAAGCGTTCATCCGGGCATTCCTGAAGTTGGACAGTTATGACCCCGGCAGAAAATTCTCGTCGTGGCTCTTTTCCATCGCCTCTCATTACTGTATTGACCGTCTGCGCAAACAGCGCATGAAGCTGGTCAGTTGGGATGACCTTCCGCCGTGGCGCTGGATTCCTGCGGGAAAAGCGTCTGAGCCGGAAGCGGTGCTGATGGAGGATGAAAAATCGCGCGAACTCCGCGCGTTGCTGGATGCGTTGCCCCCCGATTACCGCGCGGCGGTGGTGCTGAAATACTGGCATCAATTGAGCTATGATGAAATTGCCGAAACACTGGAAACGACGGTCAGCGCCATTAAAAGCAAGTTGTTCCGCGCCCGAAAGATGATGGCGCAGGCGGCGAAAAAAGAAGCCGCAGCACCGGCGAGGGTGAGCGCTACCTCGCCATTGATGGTGTTGTGAAAAAGGTGAAACCTATGGATAAATTTATCGCGAAACTCCCCCAATATTTGGAAGATGGTTTGAGTGAAAGCGAGTCCATCGAGCTGGAAACGCATTTGGCGGATTGCGCCGTGTGTCAGGCGGAATTTGACGCGCTCACCCGCTTTGACCGGCTGCTGACGTCTGCGCCGCCGGTTGCGCCGCCCGCCAATTTTGTCCACAACGTCGAGGTTCGGCTGGAACAGCGGTTGCATCGCCGGCGCACCATCATCGGCACGCTGGTTATCGGTTCATTGTTGATGGTGATTTCCGCCATTGTGGTGTCGGGCATCTTTGGCAGCGGCTCGGTACTGTGGCAGGTTTTGGGCAATGGGGAAACGTGGACGGCGCTGGTGGACGTGTTGAGCGGCATTTCGATTATCGGCTCCGTGGCGCTCAAAATTGGGTTGACCATCATCCGCGTCGTTGAAGATTTGGTGCGGCATCCGATATTTTGGGGCTATATGATGTTCGCTGTGGGGGCGTTGTGGTTGTGGGTGCAATTATTGCGCCGTGCGCAACCGGCTCATCAGCCGGTTTATGTGAGCCGTTAGTTGCTGAGTGTCGGCAACGAAAAACAGAGGGGTGAAAGTTTATGAAACGAAGACTGATACTTTTAATTGCACTGATATTAATTTTACTATTGGGAACAATTCCGGTGCTGGCGCAGGGTTCCGGCGCAGGGGTGGGACGAGTTGTCTTTGGCTCAAATTTGGTTTTGAGCGAAAGCGATTTCGTTGACGGCGATGTGCTGGTGTTCGGCGGGAATTTGGTGGCTGAACGGGGCAGTAAAATCGATGGCGATGTGGTGGTGTTCGGCGGCACGGCTTCCATTGATGGCAAAGTTGATGGTGATGTGGTGGTCATTGGCGGGACGGTGTCGGTCAACGGCAAGGTGAAGGGCGATGTTGCCACGCTGGGGGGCGCGGCGACGATTGGACCCGAAGCGCGCATTGCCGGTGATATTGCCACTGCCGGCGGGGTAGCTTCCATTGATGATGCGGCGGAAATCGGCGGCTCGGTGGTGGACGGTCCCGGCACGTCGAGCGGCGCGCCGACGTCCGTGCCGCTCGCGACGCCCGGCACACCCTCCGCGAATCCGCCCATTCCCCCCATCACCTATCGCGGACCCACCTTCGGTGAGCGGTTGCTCTCATTTGTGGGCGACGGTGTGCAGGACATCATCATCAGTGCATTTTTGGCGGGCTTGGCGGTGTTGATGGTCATCTTTTTCCCCTCTCACGTCAAAACCGTCGAGCGGACGCTCAAGTCCGCAGGGGTTGTCTCCGGTGCAATCGGGGTGGGAACGATGGCGGCGGTGGTCATTTTCAGCACGATATTGACCATTCTCATCATCACCATTTGTCTGCTACCCTTCTTTGGGCTGGTTGTGGCGGCGGCGTTGTTGCTGGGGACTGCCGCTTTGGGCAAAATGGCGGGCGAATACATCTTCGCGCGGGTTTCCAACCACACGCCCACGCCCATCGCCGCGACGGTGGTGGGGGTTGGTGCGCTGGCACTGCTCGGCAGAATGCCTTTTATGGATAATCTCCCGTGGATTGGCTGGGCGTTTGCGGTGGTCGGATTTTTCATCCAAGTGGGTGTCATTTCGCTGGCGCTGGGAAGCGTGGTGCTGACGCGCTTCGGCACGCAACCATATCTTTCCAGCGCAAAGACGCCATCCGCGCCGCCGGTGGGCTACCCTGAACTGCCGGCACATGCGCCCATCGTGCCGCCCGCGCCGGAAGACGCCATCCTCAAACCGGACGACACCCCGTCTTTCAACGACACCATCGCCGCACTGGATGACCTGCTCCGCGCCGATGATGACCCGGAGGATGATACCCCATCGCCGGATGACCCGAAGGCGGGTTCGGTGTAAAAAATACGCAATTCATGGGGCACGATGCATCGTGCCCCTGTATTTTTCCAAAAACTTTTAAGGTTCAACGCCTTGACTCTGACGTTACGTTATAGTGTAATATCAGGGTCAAGGAGTTTTTTGATGGAAGGCTACACCGTTCGACAACTGGCAAAACTGGCGGGGGTGAGCGTGCGCACGTTGCACCATTACGACCACATCGGGCTGCTGAAGCCGTCGTCCCGAACCGCGGCGGGATACCGGCTTTACGCGGCAGATGAACTTCGGCGTTTGCAGCAAATCTTGTTTTTTCGGGAGTTGGATTTTTCGCTGAAGGACATTCGCCGCATTTTGGATGACCCGAACTTCGACCCTGTGGACGCTTTGTGCAATCACCGCCGCCTGCTGGCAGAGCAAATGGTGCGCCTTTCTCGCCTCCTGAAAACGGTTGATAAAACGATTTTGGAATTGATGGAGGAAACGATGTCTTTGACCGATGCAGAATTGTATGAAGGTTTTTCATGCGAGCAGATTGAACGCTACAGGCGCGAAGTCCGCGAAAAATACGACCCCGCACGGGTGGCGGAAGCCGACCGGCGGGTGCGGAAAATGTCGAAAGAAAGGTGGACAACCGTGAAAGCTGAAGGGGATGCCGTGGCACGCGACCTCGCCGCGCTGGCAGACCTCGCCCCGGATGCCGCCGCCGTGCAGGCGGTTATCGCTCGCCATCATGCGTGGATTGAAAATTTCTACCCCGCCGATGCCGCCGTGTATGCCGGGTTGGGTCAACTGTACACCGACCATCCCGAATTCCGGGCGCATTACGACAAATATCGCCCCGATTTGGCGGATTTTATGCGGGCGGCGATGGAACATTTCGCCGAGCATACATTGTCGAAATGAAAGGCAAAAACTACCGAGGCACGAAGGCACAGAGGTTTTTTTGAATTTCTTTCTGTGTCTCGGCGTCTTTGCGGTGAAAACCCAAAACGGGCATGCTTGCGAGCATGTCCGTTTTTTGGTGCGGGGGGTGTTTTTCAAACAGTTGGAATATCGCGCGGGGCAGGCTATAATCAAAGTAGCAAAGTAGCAAAGTAGCAAGGTAGCAAGGTAGCAGAGTTGCAACCCTGCAACCCTGTAACTCTGCAACCCTGAAACTATGATTCACGCCGAAAATTTGACCAAACAATTTGATGATTTCATCGCCGTGAACGGCATCAATCTCGATGTTCCGCGCGGCGAAGTGCTGGCATTGCTCGGACCGAATGGTGCGGGGAAAACCACCACCATCCGCATGCTCGGCTCGATTCTGCGCCCCACCGCCGGACGCGCCACTGTCGCCGGTTTCGATACCGTGCGCCAATCGCGCGAAGTGCGGCGGGTCATCGGCTTGCTCACCGAATTTCCGGGGCTGTACACCCGCATGAAAGGTGAAGAATACCTCGACTTTTTCGGCGAAATGCAGGGCTTGCCCAAATCGGTGCGGCGGAAACAGGCGGAAATGCTCCTCAAACGGTTTGAGCTGTGGGAGGCGCGCGGCAAACGGCTCGGTGAATATTCCAAGGGGATGAAACAGAAGCTCACGCTGGTGCGCGCCATGCTCCACGATCCGCAGGTGCTCTTTCTGGACGAACCGACCAGCAATATGGATCCGCAAAGCGCGAAACTCGTCCGCGATGCCATTCTCGACCTGCGGCGCGGCAATCGCACCATCATCATCTGCACCCACAATTTGGCGGAAGCGGAACTGCTCGCCGACCGTATCGCCATCATCCGGCGCGGCGAAATCATCGCGCAGGGCAGCCCCGCCGAGCTGAAAGCGCGCCTCCTCGGTCAGCCGGTGATGGAAGTTCGGCTGGCGGAGAGCCTCAACGGGCAGGTGGATCATCTTTCAAATTTGGTGGAGATTGTGGCGTATGGCGACGATTGGCTGCGCTATACCACCCCGAATCCGGCGCAGGACAATCCCCGCCTGCTGGAAAAACTGGCGGCACTGCGCGCATCCGTCATCACCCTCAGCGAAGTTCGGCGCAGTCTGGAAGAAGTATATTTGCGAATTGTGAGTGACGAGTGACTGACTTCCAATTACCGATAACCGATTACCAAACCCTCACCCTCCCCCGCGTCGAACGTTCATCGCTGGGGAACGCGCTGGTCATCACCCGCCGCGAAATCCGCGATTCCTTCCGCGATTGGCGCATTATGACCCCCATCTTCGCCCTCACCCTGATTTTCCCCGCGCTGATGAACTTCACCGCGCAGTTGGCAACCAACTGGGTGGCAAAATACGATGCCGCCATCGTCGGCGAGCGGCTGATTCCCTTTTTGCTGATGGTGGTCGGGTTTTTCCCCATCTCGTTTTCGCTGGTCATCGCGCTGGAAACGTTTGTGGGCGAAAAAGAGCGCAACAGCATCGAGCCGCTCCTCTCCATGCCCGTCACCGATTTGGAATTGTACATCGGCAAAATGCTCGCCGCGCTGATTGTCCCGCTCACCGCCAGCTATCTCGGCATTGCCGTCTACCTCATCGGTTTGAAATTTTCCATCAACTACACCCCGGACTTCTGGCTCGCCGTGCAGATGTTCCTGCTCACCACCGCCGAAGGGCTGGTGATGGTCTCCGGCGCGGTGGTCATCTCCAGCCAGACCACCAGTGTGCGCGCCGCCAACCTGCTCGCCAGCTTCATCATCATTCCGATGGCGTTGTTGCTGCAAGTTGAAAGCGTCCTTCTTTTTTGGGGCGAATATCTGGTTTTGTGGCTCATTATTTTGGCGATGTTGGTGGTGGATGTGATTCTGGTGCGGATGGGCGTGCGGATTTTCAACCGCGAAGAAATTTTGGGGAAAGAAATGGACGCGCTCAATCTCAAGTCCATCGCCCGCGAGTTTCGGGGCTATTTTCTGCGCCCGCCGGAACGCGCCGCCGACCGCACCGGCGCGCCTCTCCGTTTCAACCCGGTGCGAATGTTCATGCATGACGTGCCGCGTCTGCTGCGGATGCACCGGACGCCCATCGCGCTGGTTGCCGTGCTGATGATTGCGGGCGGCATTGCCGGCGTCTTTTTCGCGCCGGTGTATCCGCTGCCTCCGGGCAGTGTCGATTTGTCCAGCCTCCCCGCCGACGCATTCGACGATGTGCAGATGGTCAGTTTTCTGCCTTCATTCAGCACGTGGGGCATTTTTCGGCACAACGCCGGGGTGATATTCCTCTCGTCGCTGACGGGGATTTTCTCGTTTGGGTTGATTCCCATCATTTTGCTGATGGCGCCGCTGGCGCTGGTGGGCTATTTCGCGGGGGCGGTGGCGATGTTGGGATTCAATCCGTGGGTTTTTTTGGCGGCGTTCATTCTGCCGCACGGTATTTTTGAACTGCCCGCCGCCGTCATCGGCACGGGGTTCGCGCTCCGCATCGGCGCGGCGTTCGTTTCCCCGCCGGAGGGGTTGGATGTGGGGCAGGGTTTCCTGCTCGCGCTGGCGGATTTCGTCAAAATTTTCGTGTTGGTCGTCTTGCCGCTCTTGCTCCTCGCCGCCTTTGTGGAAACTACCATCACCCCGCAAATTGTGCTCGCCATTTACGCGGGGGGATAGGCGCATCCGCCGCAGGTCACTCCACCCGCACCGAAACGGGCAGCACCACATGGTCGGCGACGGGATTGCCCGCGCCATCCACCACCGAAACCCGCGCGCCGGTGGCGGCATCATATAACCCCACCCACAAGCGATACTCACCGGGCGGTGCGCCATCGTCCGGCTCGATGGTATACTGGTCAATCACCGTTTCATCGGGCAGCCAAGCGGTGGTGGGGTACGTGCCGCGCACGGGCTGATTGTCGTATCCTCCGCGCCGAAACCCCGACGGGTCAATCAATTGCACAAACACCGTCAACGGGGCGGATGATGGCGCGGTCGCCGTCCACACCAGCGTCACCCCCAGCGAATCGCCATCCCCCAACACTGTATTTTGCGGCAGATGAACCCCTGCCAGCGAAAATCCGTTGGCAAACGTCGCCCCGACGGGGGTCATCTCCGCGCGGACGGTTTGAGGCGTGAGATACAGTTCCGCCCGCGCCCAATGCACCTCAACCGTGCGCACCCGCTCGGCGTGGCGGGCGAGCCACGTTTCCACCGCGCGGGCATCATCCCAGCCGTTTCCGTTGACCGGCACAAACCACACCCGCCGGTAGTTGTCCGACAGCCCGGCGAGGCGTTCCGCCACCGTTTCGGCGGGCATGTTCGCCGAAGGGGGCATCAGCACCGTCGGCATTGCCGCTTCACCGGCGCGGGTGTCGGCATAATAGGTGATGGACGCTTCGGGATAGTTGTATATCAGCGCGTCTGTGGCGGGGTTGAAGTCCGCTTGTATGCCGGAGAAGAGTTGTCGCCATTGCGGGGCTTTCGCCAAATCGGGGTCGGTGCGGTACGCCTGCCCCGCCGACAGGTTCAGCGCGATGACGACAATCGCCAGCGCCAGCCCGACCGCCCGCTCGCCGGTGCGGCAGTTTCGCCAGAACCAGCTTGCGCCCAGCCCCACCAGTGCCGCGAATCCCGGCAATGCGGCAAACAGATACCGCTCGGTGAACGCCTGCCCCCGCGCGGAGAGCGCGACAATCCCCAGAAAGGTCATCAGCATATATAATAGAAAGAAGACAACCGCCGAACGGTGTTTCCGCCAATTGCCCGCCGCGCCGACCCCCGCCAGCAATATCGCCGCCGCCGTCCACGGGGAGGGTTGGGGTGGTTGCGCCA
Source organism: uncultured Anaerolineaceae bacterium (assembly GCA_964570315.1). Lineage (GTDB taxonomy): Bacteria > Chloroflexota > Anaerolineae > 4572-78 > 4572-78 > JANTHQ01. The sequence continues at coordinate 9,250 of CAZMXX010000053.1, forward strand.
CAATGCCGCCGCTGAATGCGCGCAATCCGCGCACCAGAACGCTCAACGGCGAGGCGGGAGAAAAATCGCCGGTGAAGCCGCCCACAAATTGCCAGCTATATGCCAGCCACGGTAAAAATAATCCCCCCGCCACTGCCAGCGCCAGCGTCATTTTGCGCAGAAAGTGCCACCGGCGGGAACGCCATCCCCACCAGATTGCCCACGCGATTTGAAAAGCAACGATGAACACGCTATAGTAATGCAGGTACAGCAGGATAGCGAGAGACGCGCCATACCACCACCATGCTCGGTGGCGTTCATGCACGGCGCGCCACAACATCAGCGACGATACCAGCCCCAGCAATAGCAACCAGGTGTAGCTCCGCAAATCCTGACTGTGCCAGATGTGAAAGCTGTTGATTGCCAGAAATGCCGCCGCAATCAGTCCTTCGGTGCGCCCCACCATCTGTTTGACGGCAGAAAAGATGAGCGCCACCGCCAGCACTGCCGGGATGAGCACCCAAAAACGGACGGCAAATTCCGACACGCCCGCCAATTGCTCCCAGCCGTGCAACCCGAGGTAAAAAGTGGGCGGGTGGGGGTCAACGGTGTGGCTGATGGCGACGATTTTCATCGCCGGAAACGTGGCATAGGTGGCGCTGGCGGCTTCATCGCCGCGCAAACTTTGCCCGTCCAATTGATATGCCCGCAAGCCGAACGCCAGCAGGAGGATGAATATCATCATCAGGCTTCCGGCTCGGCGGGGAAACCCATCATTATTTAAAGGAGAACATTTGATGAGCAATACAATTCCTCAAAGTCATTTAACGTTGTTTGAAAAACCGGTCATCGCTATGCTGGCAACCGTGATGCCCGATGGTCGTCCGCAGGTGAACCCGGTTTGGTGCGATTTTGACGGCACGCATGTGCGCGTCAATTCGGCGCAGGGTCGGCAGAAAGACCAAAATATGAAGGAACGAAAATTCGCCACGGTGCTGCTGGTTGACCCCGAAAACGTGTTTTTTTGGGTTGAAGTGCGGGGGACGGTGGCTGAAATCACCACCGACGGCGCGGATGCGCACATTGATGCGCTGGCGAAAAAATATCTGAATGCAGACAGTTATCCCTTCCGCAACCCCGATGAAGTCCGGGTGATGTACAAAATTTTGCCGGAACGGGTCATCACCAGCGGGTAATCCGTACCATACGCAACAACGGAAAAAGTGTCAAAACGCGGCGATGAATGCGGCTGAAAAGCGTCCACCGTTCCGGCTCAATATTTGCCCAACGGGCGGATTTTGGTATAATTCACGCCGTAATTGCCACCCTAGCTCAGCTGGCAGAGCAGCTCACTCGTAATGAGCAGGTCGTCGGTTCGAATCCGACGGGTGGCTTTTTTCTTTTTTAAACCCCTCAGGGCTTGGTCGTCTCCCCGTTGAGTGTTGTGAGTCGTCACCGTGCCGGAATGAACCGCAAAGCCGCAAAGCAAGCCAAGTTTTTCTTTGTGACCTTAGCGGTTTTGCGGTGAGTTCAACTTTTGCGAATTAACCGAATTTTTCATGCAAATTCGTGAAATTCGATGCGGAACATGGCGCGGTGCGCAAGCTCTACCTCTATTTGGCAATCGCATCCATCCCCAACTGTTTGTAAATATTGTTGTCCACCATCTTTTCCGGCAGCCATATCGAAAGCAGGAATTGCATCCGGTTCGGGGTGATGAGATAGCGGGTTTTCGGGTTCGGCGTTTCCAGCGCGGTTAAAATCAACGCCGCCACCGATTGCGGCGGCAGCCCTTTCCTCCCTTGTTCCACAAAATAGCGCATAAATCTTTTGATGATGGGGGCATATTCCGTATCGCGGAATTTGTTGGCGGTCACTTCCGTCCCCTTATCCCAAATTGGGGTGGCGATGGGACCCGGCTCAATCACTACCACTTTGATGCCGAAGGGCATCTGCTCGCGGCGCAGGGCGTCCGAGATGGCTTCCACGGCGTGTTTGGACGCGGAATAGATGCCCAAAAACGGCGAAGTCATCTTCCCCGCCACCGAGCTGATGTTCACCACCCGTCCGCGCGGATTGCCCGCTTGCAGCAGGGGCAAAAAAGCCTGCGTCGTCGCCAGCAACCCAATCACATTCACCTCAAACTGTTTCCGCACCGCCGAAAGGGACACGTGCGAGATGGGTCCCGCCACTGCGATACCGGCATTGTTCACCAGCCCGACCACACTGTCGCCCGGTTTCAGAAACGCCGCTACCGTTTCCGCGCCCGCTTTCACGGCGGCATGGTCGGTTACATCCATCAGCAGGGGATGGATGTTCGGGTTGGCGTCATATTGTGCGCCATCCGCTTCTTTCCGCACCGAGGCGAACACAGTGTAGCCCCGTTTTGCCAGCAATTCCGCCGTCGCCTGCCCAATTCCGGTGGATGTTCCGGTGACCACAACTATTTTTCGTGCCATTGCAATGTCCTTTCTGCTACTGTGAGTGTCTTTGATTTTCGAGCCACCTGATATTCGGCTATTTTTAAAGATTTGCGCATTTTGTTTTCCTTTTGTATCATTAAAGCATCATAACCTGTGGAACAAACTTTTGCAAGTGCTTTAAATTGATTTTCCCGTGCCCAAACGGGACGATTGTTTCTGATTTGATTTTATGCGTTAGCTGCCTCCGCTTTGTCTGCCGGACATAAGACGCCTCTGGTTATGGTTTTACCACATAATGTGCTCGCGGTGTAAATCATCCTAAGGGATGAGGAAAAATCACCCCGTGGGATGATTTTTTTTAATCCGGACAGTGTTACACTACCGGCATTGCGCGTCTGTGAGTTTTCAATGTCCACTGTTCGTGTTATGACCGAAGTAAATCAGGTATTGTGATGCCTCAAAAAGCACATTGCCGTTTCCTTCGGTTTTTGCGTTGCTGAAGAAGCACTGCCTCCGCGTTGATGTATGCGCGTGTGTGCGACCATCAGTACCGTTATTTCCTTCAAAAAAAGTTTTAAAAAATCTTTAAAGTGAACAAGGTGCCTCAATGTCTCAAATTTTTCATCCGAGTGCAAATGTTACCGCAAAGTTAATGATTGCCGGTGGTATGCTGTTGGTTGTATTATTGGGGCTGGGTGGATGGTTGTTGATTATGTCGCCATTCAGTACGAATGTGGGTGTCCCGCAGGAACAGCCGGTTCCCTACAGCCACCAGACCCATGTGCAGAAAGTTGGGCTAAGTTGCCAATACTGCCATACCGGCGTCGAAACAGGCTCATTTGCCGGTATCCCTCCCGTGAAAACCTGCATGACCTGCCATTCCCAAGTGCTCAAAGACTCGCCTCTGTTGGAGCCGGTGCGCAACAGCTTTGAAACCGGCGCGCCATTGGCATGGACAAGGGTCAACAATCTTGCCGATTATGTATATTTTGACCACAGCATTCATGTGAATAAGGGGGTGGGTTGCGCCACTTGCCACGGGCAGGTGGACAAAAAAGATGTTACCGTCAAGGGCGAGAGCCTGTATATGTCGTGGTGTTTGCAGTGTCACCGCGCACCGGAAAAATATCTCCGCCCCCGCTCGGAAGTGTTTAATATGGATTGGCAACCCCCCGCTGACCAACTGGAGCAGGGTAGAAAACTCGTGCAGGAAAACGGCATCAAAGTTGAACAATTGACCGATTGCTCGTTGTGCCATCGGTAATTCTAAAGCAATAAACGGGTGGAAAACATTATGGTAATGGAAAAGCAACCCCTGAATTTAGCGGATATTCGTGCCCGATTACAGGGCAAGCAAGGGAAAGTGTATTGGCGCAGTTTGGAAGAACTGGCAGATACAGAAGCATTCAATGAAGCATTGCAGCAGGAATTCCCCGCCGGAGCGGCAGAATGGTCGCACCGGTTGAGCCGACGCAGTTTTTTGCGGGTGATGGGCGCATCGTTTGCGCTGGCGGGTTTGACCACCGCTTGCGGCGCGCCGGGACAACGCCCGGAAAAAATTGTGCCGTACACCGTGCAACCCGAAGGTGTTGTGCTGGGGAAATCGTTGTATTATGCCACCGCGTTCCCCTTTGGCGGCTATGCCCTCGGCGCGCTGGTGGAAAGCCGAGAGGGTCGCCCCATAAAAATTGAGGGCAACCCCGAACATCCCGACGGCAACGGCACGTCCAACGTTTTCGCGCAGGCGTCAATTTTGCAATTTTACGACCCCGACCGCGCCCAGTCCATCACCAAAGGCGGAAAACGCCAGACTTGGGATGCGTTCGTCGCTGAAATTAAAACGGCGCTGGGCGATGGCGCAGGGTTACGTTTGCTGACCCGCACCATCACTTCCCCCAGTCTGACCGCGCAGATTAATGCGGTGTTGGCGAAGTTCCCCGGCGCAAAATGGCATCAATATGACCCCATCAACCGTGATAACGTTTTTGCCGGGGCGAAACTGGCGTTCGGTGAAGTTGTTGCGCCGGTGTATAGTTTTGATAAAGCGAAAGTTGTGCTGTCGCTCGATGCGGATTTCTTCGCGCCGGGTCCCGGTAATCTGCGCTACGCCCGCGATTTCATGGCGAGCCGCAACGAGCTGGCGTTCGGTGGCAAAACGACCAACCGGCTGTATGTGGTGGAAAGTACCCCCACTTTCGCCGGTGGCAGCGCCGATAATCGCCTCTCGCTGAAAGCGGGGCAAATTGAAGAATATGCACGCGCGCTGGCGAAGGCACTCGGAATTGATGTGCCGCCGATTGCCCCCGCCGCAGCCCCCTCCGATGCGGTGACCACCCTGCCCGACGCGAAAATGCCCACCATCCCCGAAACGTGGATTTCCGCCGTGGCGAAAGACCTGAAAGCGAATCGGGGCGCGAGCATTGTCATCGCGGGCGAGCATCAACCGCCGGTGGTGCATGCGCTGGCGTATGCCATCAACGATGCGCTCGGCAACATTGGCAAAACGGTGCAGTTTATTGAACCGGTGGAAACGAATGCCGGCAATCACCTTGCCTCCATTACCGAATTGGCGGCGGATATGGCTGCCGGGGCAGTGGATGTGTTGCTGGTGCTGGAAGGCAATCCCGCTTTTGACGCCCCTGCCGACCTCGGCTTCAAGGCGTTGATGGCGAAGGTGAAAACCCGCGTATATCACGGATTGTACAATAATGAAACGGCGCAACTCAGCGATTGGATGGTTCCGGCGCGCCATTATCTGGAAAGCTGGGGCGATGCCCGCGCCTTTGATGGTACGGTGTCGCTCATTCAACCCCTGATTGCCCCGTTGTTCGACGGAAAATCGGCGTATGAAATGCTGGACACGCTGATGGGCAACGACGCTCGCTCCGACCACGATATTGTCAAAGAATATTGGCAGGCGAATGCCGACAGCGATTTTAATACTTTCTGGCGTACCTCGCTGCATGACGGGGTGATTGCCGGAACCGCCGCCGCGCCGAAGTCCGTTTCGGTGAAACAGAGCGCCATTGCGCAGGTTGAACCGGGTGCAGCGGTGAATGCAGCGCTGGAAGTCAACTTCCGTCCCGACCCCAGCGTTTGGGACGGCGAATGGGCGAACAACGGCTGGCTGCAGGAATTGCCCCGCCCGTTCTCGAAATTGACGTGGGATAATGCCGCGTTGATGAGTCCGTCCACGGCGGAGGCGTTGAAGGTGGAAAACGGCGACCTCGTTTTTGTGAAAAACGGCGAGCAATTCAGCGTGGAAGTGCCGGTGTGGATTTTACCCGGACACGCTGCCGGTTCGGTGACGGTGCATCTGGGCTATGGGCGCACGGATGCCGGTTCGGTGGGCAATGGCGTGGGCGGCAACGGTTACGCTTTGCGCTCCTCCAAAGATTTCTGGACGATTGCGGCGGCACGGCTCACCCTCAGCGGGAAAAAGCAGAAGATGGCATCCGTCCAAGACCATTGGAGCATGGAAAGGCGGAATTTGGCTCGCGCCGGAACACTGGCAGAATTCGTCGCCAATCCGACTTTTGCGCAGGAAATGGAA
>CAZMXX010000054.1:0-14889 GCA_964570315.1 uncultured Anaerolineaceae bacterium
CCCCCCGCCCGACGGTCCGGCACGCCCCCACCGCAGCCCCGACCCGGCCGCGGGCCGTGGGTGCATTCACCGGCGGGCGCGGCGTGGTTCGGCGCTGGAGTCCGGGCGGATTGCGCGCCGGTGCCAGCCCGGAAAATTCGGTGGTCACAATTCTGTACCGGCGGGCGGAAACAGACGGGCGCGAATGGGTGGAAGTGCGCGACGACACGGAGCGCACCGGCTGGGTCGCGGCGGAATATCTGGCAATCATTCCGTAGCCCTTTTTATAGGACGCAGATAAACACTGAAAAACGCAGATTTCCATAGTTTGCAGCTTTTATCCGGAAATACGTCGGATTGCTGTCCCGTATTGAGCCACTGCCCAAAATGAAGTATTGAAGTTTATTATCAACCTGAATTCGGAATAAGTGAGACAATGCTTAACTGAGGAAAAAATAGTCCACAGATAACACAGATAAACCTTATCCTGAGCTGAGGTTATCAGCGAAAATCTGCGTAAATCTGCGTCCCAAAAAGATTTGTCAGTCAATCATTCCATAGCCCTCAACCGTGAACCCAAATGGGAAAAATGCCGCATCGCTGGTATAATTTCCGCAGAAAAAAATCCACAATCACCGAAAGATAATCCCTATGACCGACCAAACTCCCCCAAAAACGCTCATTTTAATTGACGGGCACGCGCTGGCGTACCGCGCCTATTTCGGTATGCCCGACACCTTTTCCACCGCCGACGGCGAAAAAACCAACGCCGTGTACGGCTTCACCAATATGCTTCTGGCGGTGTGGAAAGAATACAACCCCGATTATTTCATCGTCACCTTTGACAAAGGGGACACCTTCCGCCACAAAATGTACCCCGAATATAAAGGGACGCGCGAAAAAATGCCCGACGACCTGCGCGCGCAGATTACCCGCATCGAGCAACTGGTGCGGGCGTTCAATATGCCCGTCTTCACCAAAGACGGCTATGAAGCGGACGACCTGCTCGGCACGCTGGCGCGCCAAGCCGCCGAGCAGCGCATTCGCGCCCTCATCGTCACCGGCGACCGTGACACCTTCCAACTGGTGCGCGACAACATCCACGTGGTCATTTCCGGCAGTCGTTTTCAGGACAGAAAGCTGTACGACCCCGCCGCCGTTGAGGAAAAATACGGACTACCCCCCGAAAAACTGGTCGATTTGAAGGCGCTCGTCGGCGACACCAGCGACAACATCCCCGGCGTGAAAGGCATCGGTGAAAAAGGGGGCGCGAAACTCATCCGGCAATACGGCTCGCTGGACGGCATTTACGCCCATTTGGATGAACTGCCGAAGGGTGTGCGCGCCAAACTGGAAGCCGGGCGGGAAAGCGCCTACCTTTCGCGGGAACTGGGGCGCATCATCACCGATGTGCCGGACGTGACATTGAAGCTGGAAGAAGGGCGCACCACCGATTTCAACTTGGTGGACGTGGCGAATCTGTACGTGGAGTTGGAATTCAACAGTATCTTCAACCGCATCCCCGGCGCGCCCGCCAATGTGTTGCCGCAGGATATTGCCACCATCGAACACACCGGCAAACCGGAACCCATCCCCCCGGACGGGGAATATATCACCGTGGATACCGAATCGGCGCTGAAAAAACTGGTTGCCGCACTCAAAAAATCGTCGCAGTTGTGCGTGGATGTGGAAACGGACAGCACCAACGAAGTGCAAACGAATCTGGTCGGCATCGCCATCACCCCGGAAGCGAAAAAAGGCTATTACATCCCGGTGGGACATCGCGCGCCCGGCGGAAATGCCGCCCAAGCCGGTCTGTTCGACGCCGCCGTGCCCGCCGATGCACCGTCGCAATTGCCGCCGGAAACCGTGCGCGACGCGCTCGCGCCCGTGCTGGCGAACAGCGGCATCACCAAATTTATGCACAACGCCAAATTCGATATGACCGTCCTCCGGCGACACGGGATGCCCGTTGCCCCGCCCATCTTCGACACAATGGTGGCGAACTGGCTCATCAACAACGCCCCGGACGCCCGGCACGGGCTGAAAGATTTGGCGCTCAACAAACTGAACATCAAAATGACGCCCATTAAAGACCTCATCGGCACGGGGAAAAGCCAAATCACCATGGCGGATGTGCCCATCGAAAAAGCCACCCCCTACGCTGCCGCCGATGTGGATATGACCCTGCGGCTGGCGGACACGCTGGTTGAAAAGCTCGCCGCCAATCCCAAACTGCAAAAAATCTTCGATGAAATTGAAGTGCCGTTGATTTTTGTGCTGCAGGAAATGGAACTGACGGGCATCAAAGTGGATGTGGGGGTGCTGAAAGAAATTTCCCGCCAATTTTCACAGCGTTTGGGCGAGCTGGAAACGGAGATTCACGCGCTGGCAGGCGTGCCGTTCAACATTAATTCCACCCAACAGCTTTCGGATGTGCTTTTTGGCAAATTGAAATTGCCCGCCGCCGGACTGAAAAAAACCAAAAGCGGACATTATTCCACCCGCGCCGGGGTGCTGGAAAGTTTGGCGGGCAAATACCCCATCATCGACCTGATTTTGGAACACCGCACGCTGAAAAAACTGCAAAGCACCTATGTGGACGCCCTGCCCAAACTGGTGAACCCGCGCACGGGGCGCGTGCACACCAGCTACAACCAAATCGGCATCAGCACCGGGCGGCTCTCCAGCGCCGACCCCAACCTGCAAAACATCCCGATTCGCTCGCCGCAGGGGCGGGAAATCCGGCGGGCATTCGTCGCCCCGGCGGGCTGGCTGCTCGTCTCGGCGGATTATTCGCAGGTGGAATTGCGGATTCTGGCGCACATGGCGGACGACCCCGGCTTGAAAGCCGCCTTCGCCAACGATGAAGACATCCACGCCGCCACCGCCGCCACCGTGCTCGGCGTGCCACTGGCAGAGGTGACGAAAGACCAGCGCCGCATCGCCAAGGCGGTGAACTTCGGGCTGGCATACGGGCAGGGCGCGTTCGGGCTGGCGCAGTCAACCGGGATGAGCCGGCAGGAAGCGCAAGCCTTCATCAACACCTATTTTGAAAAATATCCGGGCGTGAAACGGTATATCGAAGAGACCAAAAAGCAAGCCGCCGAACAGGGCTACACCGAAACCCTGCTCGGTCGGCGGCGCGATTTTTCGCGGATAGCGGATTTATCGGGTCCGCAAAAAGCCCGCGCCGAGCGCGAAGCCATCAATATGCCCATTCAGGGCACGGCGGCAGACATCATGAAAATCGCGATGATAAACCTGTATCGGACACTGGCAGACAGCTCGCTGCACGCGAAAATGTTGCTGCAAGTGCATGATGAAGTGGTGCTGGAAGTGCCGGAAGATGAGCTTTCGGCGCTCATTCCCATCATTCGGCGGGAAATGGTGAATGCCTACCCGCTCTCCGTGCCGCTGAAAGTAGATGTCGAAAGTGGGAAAAACTGGCTGGAAATGGCTGAAACAGCGATTTAACAGGACTATATGGCTAGGACTATAGTCCCATCTTATGGAAAGTTTTCCACGCCTGTGGACAACTCTGTGGATAACCGGGCATGGCATGGGGGAAAACTCCGTGAAACGCCGTGAAACGGGGCGATGACCGATTAAACAGTTGAGGGGCGACTCGTGAGCCGCCCCTCATTCTTTAAAAGTTATTTAATCCATCGCTCAATGCCGCCAGCCCGCCGAAGAACACGCCCGCCACAATGAGCAATCCACATACCAGCAGCAACGCCAATGCCAACGCCACAATCACATGCCCGATGGAACCGCGCGCGCCGGTCTTGAGGGCGTACTCTCGCGCTTTAATGCCTGACACCGCCAGCAGCACCAGATTCAACGGGATGGTGAAACAGGCGAGCAACCCGCCGGTGATGCCGACGACCACCAATTCCACACCCAGCAAAACCCAATAGCCAACAAAAACCGCCAGCGCCATACCGTAATTGCCCACATACAGCCATCCCAAACCCAAAAGCCCGAACAGCCCGAAAACCACTTCAACAATCAGGGCAATCAAGCCGGTGCTGTCTGTTTCGGGTGCGGGTTGATATTGTACCGGAAGTTGTGGATTGTTCGCCATAGAAAACTCCTTTGTTTGATAATGGTTGGCTGATTGATTGATAATTTTTTTTTGGACGCAGATACACGCAGATTTTCGCTATGGGCTGGTTGATTAATTCGCTAGACGTTTGCGGCTGCGGCGAGCGCTCCAGCGCCAGCCGATGAAAATAATCGTCGTCACAATGATGACCATCATCACCAGCGGCAGCAGAATTGCCAGCACCGCCGTCACCAGCGAGGCAATATCTTCCGCTAAACTGACCAGCCAGTTCCCCGTGCCGCCGGTGGTCGCCGTGACCACCGGGCGCGCCACCGATTTTGCGGTATGCACGCCCCCCGCCAAAATCAGCCCCGCACCCAGCGCCAGCACGGGATTCAACTCCCCGAAAGTGCCGGAACTGGCGGCGAAGACAATCGCCCCGGCAAGGGGACGCCCCACCGTTTGGATGATGTCGTTCACGGTGTCCACTGCCGGGATTTTGTCCACGGTCAGTTCAATCAACAGCAACACCGACAGCGCGCCGATAATCCACGGGTTGGTGATGATGTTCCACGGTTCGTTCAAGGTGATTAAATTGGTGTAGCGCGCGGTGAGCGCAACTACCAGCAATGGCAGATATGCGTTCAACCCTGATGCCGACGACAGCCCGAAGGCTGCCGCCAAATTTGAAAGTGTGGCGAGCATTGCGCCCCCTTTTCAGGCTATACAGCCAGCGCGTTTTGGCGCACCAGTTGCCCCATCATATGCCCAAATACCAGATACGCCCACCATGTGGTGAAAATTACCCCCACGAAGCAGGCAAGAATGCCCAACGGGGCAATCAAATACGAAACTGCCATCCACACCAGCAGCATAATCACATAACTGCTGAGGTTGTTGCGGATGAAAGCGAAGATTTTGCCGAATTGGAGCATGGAACCAATGGTTCCCTCTTCCGCAAAACGGGCAAGAGCGGCGGGTATCACAATGGAGATTGCCAGCGCGTAAATGAACATCACGCATTGCAGCAAAAGCGCACTGCCGCCAAACACCATATCAGCCGACTGGGCGTCGATGTTGTCGCTAAAACCGCCCGCCGCCGCTATGATTATCATAAAAACGAACATCAGCAGAATTGCGGGCAGGGCATACACAAACAGCCCAACGAGTACCTTGAACCCTTCGGAAAAATACAACCCGAAATTATCCCATTCGGGCAGCGGGTACGGGTCGTCATTTGCCACCCGGCGGATAACTTCCACGATATACCCCATCGCAGCAAAATTAACAATGGGAATCATGCTGATGATACCCCCGATGAGAATCTTCTTCAGCGCATCGGAGTCTTCCGTTACGAACGAGAATGCTTTTCCAATGTCCATCTTTCCTCCTGATTCAATTGATGTGAGTTTGATTGAGTTGTTCCCATTATAGCAAATCTTTCACAGGGAAACAATATACAGGCTGACATCCGGCGCACAGTTTTTTGACCAAATGCTGTCAAATGGTATATAAACTTAGGAGAAATTTGGTTGCCCCGGCAACCCTCAGGCACAAAAATCACATCTCACGCAATCCAACGGAGGACAGATGCGAAAAAAAGTTACGCTCATCACCGGCGCAAATGGTGAAATCGGGCAGGCGCTCATCAAATATCTGGCGACGCATGGCGACACGGCAATTCTGGCGCTCGACATTCGCCCGATGAAACCGGCGCTGCAAAAATTGTGTTACGCCACCATCGAAGGGGACATTCTGGACACCAGCCTGTTCGAGCGGCTGGTCAGTGAATATGCTATTCAGGAAATTTACCATCTGGCGGCGTTGCTCTCCACGCGCGCCGAATTCACGCCCGAACTGGCGCATCGGGTGAATGTGCAGGGGACGCTGAACCTGCTGCATCTGGCAATCGAACAATCGCGCTGGCAGGGGCAGTCGGTGAAATTTTTGTTCCCCAGTTCCATCGCGGTGTACGGTTTGCCCGATTTGCAGACGAAATCGTATGCCGGACCGGTGAAGGAATATGCGTGGAATCTTTCCACCACCATGTACGGATGCAACAAAATGTACTGCGAACATCTGGGGCGATATTACGCTCAAAACTACCGGCAACTCGCCGCCGACCCCGAACCCTACGGCGTGGATTTCCGCTCGGTGCGCTTTCCGGGACTCATCAGCGCGTACACCCTGCCCAGCGGCGGCACATCCGATTTCGCGCCGGAGATGATCCACAGCGCGGCGGAAGGGAAGCCCTACGCTTGTTTCGTCCGCGCGGATACCCGCATCCCGTTTATGGCAATGCCGGATGCGGTGAAAGCGTTGCTGGATTTGAGCAAGCCGGAAAAAACCACCTTGAAACATCTGGTGTACAATGTTGGCAGTTTCAGCCTTTCCGCGGGGGAAATAAAGGATATGGTGCTGCAATATTTCCCCGAGGCGCAAATTACGTTTGATCCGGATTTGAAACGCCAGCAGATTGTGGACACTTGGCCCGCCGATGTGGATGATTCGGCGGCGCGGGAGGATTGGGGCTGGCAACCGGAATATGACGTCCGCCGCGCCTTCGAGGAATATTTGATTCCGAATATTTCCAAGCGTTACCGGCAAGATTGACCGGGCGGCAACAAAAAACCCCGCCAAGCGCGGGGTTTTCTTTTTTTTGCATTGCGTTTAGATGAATGCGCGCAACTTCATCGCCTTTTCGGGGCGGCGCAGTTTTGCCAGCGCTTCTTTTTCAATTTGGCGGATGCGCTCGCGGGTCAAGCCGAAGCGTTCCGCAACATCTTGCAGGGTCAGCGGATGACCATCGCGCAAGCCGTAACGCAATTCCATGATGCGGCTTTCGCGGGCGGTGAGCGTCGCCAGCGCTTCCTGAATTTCCTGCTCCAGCAAATGGCGATCCACTTCCGTTTCCAAGCGGGTGACATCTTCTTCCATCACAAAATCTGCCAGCGTTGCGCCGTCGTCGCCCACGGGGTCTTCCAGACTCAACGTTTCCTGCCCGTCATACAGCAAGGCTTCGATTTGCTCCGGCGTGTCACCCAGCGCTTCCGCCACTTCTTTGATGTCCGGCGAGCGTCCCAGCTTTTGGGTGAGCTGGTTCATCACTTTGCGCACCACGCCGAGGCGGTCAACTTTATGCACCGGCAGGCGAATGGTGCGCGTCTGCACCGCCACTGCCCGGCTCACCGACTGGCGAATCCAGTAGCTGGCATAGGTGCTCAGGCGCACGCCGCGGTCGGCATCGAATTTATCAATGGCGCGAATCAGCCCCAGCACACCCTCTTGCGACACTTCTGCCAGCGTGAGACCATGCCCCGTGTAACGGTTGGCAATGCTGATGACCAATCGTCCGTTGGCAACAATTAAAATTTCCCGGGCTTTCAGCCCTTTTCTGACCTTTTCCTCTAATATTGCGCGCTCCGCTTCATCTTCGGGCGGATTGTCTCTCAATATCTCCTGGCTGTCACGTCCGGCGACCATTTCCAGAATCAACCGACGTTCTTCCTGGGGGGATACAGGCGCTGTTTTTGCCAAACTGGCTACTGATAACCGGAACAGTGCCTCATCCGGAGCCCATGTTGTTGTCATATTTTTTTCCTCTGCCATCTCAAGTGTGTCCTACCTTTCTTTTTTCAATAGGATTTAATGGTAGTCCGCACATCTCCAAATTTAAGCACATCCATCATATCATATGAGTATTAATTAAGCATTAAAATATTTCTCGGTAATATCATTTTATGATACTTTTTATCCGGAGTCAATACTTTTTAAGGTGCTAATAGTTTTCTTTACGAAACATTTACGTAACGGCGGGATGTACCAGCATATCATATCACAATTACGGTAAACTGCCTGACGCAAAACTGCCACTTTCCCTACGGATGGGCAACTATATTGTCCGCCCGCCGCCCCCAAAATCACCCCCGCCGGATTGATTTACCGAACAACTTAAAGTAAGATAGACGAGCCGGCATCCCCGGCAGTTTCAATGCCATCAACCCGCCACCGGAAAGAGGTTTTATGTTTGAAGTTATTTTTCTCGGAACATCCGCGTCCGCGCCGTCCATCAGCCGCGGGCTGTCGGCGAATTTAGTGCTGTACAAAAATTATCGCTTCCTGATTGACTGCGGCGAAGGCACACAACGTCAGTTGCTGCAAAGTGGATTGGGCTTCCGCAAGTTGGATAAAATTCTGCTGACCCACGGACATCTCGACCATATTTTGGGGTTGGGAGGGCTGGCGTCCACCTTCAGCCGCTGGGAGGCAATTGACCATCTTGAAATTTTTGGCGGACGCAACGCACTGCGGCGGGTCAAAATTCTGATTGAGGACGTGGTGCGGGGGAACGCCTCCCCGCCGCTGCGCATCGACTATTGCCCCATCAACAGCAATAAACCATTGCTGGATGACGGCTCTTTCAAACTGTCGGCGTTTCCGGTCAGCCACCGCGGCACGGGGTGTTTCGGGTTTTTGTTTGAGGAAAAATCGCGCCGACCCTTCAACGCGGAAAAAGCCGCCGCGCTGGGCGTGCCCTTCGGACCACAGCGGCGGGAGTTGGTGACGGGCAACCCCATCACCCTGCCGAACGGACGGGTCGTCACCCCGGAAGAAGTGCTGGATGACGCGCTGCCCGGCACAAAATTGGCGTTCATGGCGGATGTGGGAAAAACGGCGGGGCTGGAAAAATACGTCCAAAATGCCGACGCGATGGTCATTGAAGCCACATACATGGAACAGGACGCAGAGATGGCGCAACGCTTCGGGCATATTACCGCCGCGCAGGCGGCAACACTCGCCAAAAATGCCAATGTGCGCCAATTGTACCTCACCCATATTTCGCGCCGTTACCGCGACCGCGACATTCTGGCGGAAGCGCAAGCGATTTTCCCCGACACGATGGTGGTGAAAGATTTCGACCGCGTGCAAGTGACCCGAAAAGGGTGAGTCAGCGCATCAAATCGGCGACGATTTGGGCGTACACCGCCGCCGCCGAGAAACAATCGTGCAGGCGCACCCGGTCGTTGGCGGTGTGCGCATCGTTTTCATTGCCGGGACCGAACCCCACCGTGGAAATGCCCGCATACCCCATCGTGTATACGCCCGCCGTGGAAAAGCACCAGTGCCCCAATTTCGGCTTCACGCCCAGCACCCGCTGCGCCGATTTGCTCACCGAGCGCACCAACGGGTCGTGGTCGTCGGTAATCCACGCCGGGTAACTTTTGCGCGCCGAACACAACTTCCCCGCATAGCTGGTTGCCTGAAATTTCGTCACTTCCACATTGCCTTCCACCGCTTCTTTTGCCAGCAAACTTTGCACATCCGCCAGCGCGTGCGCTTCCGTTTCCCCCATCGTCAACCGGCGGTCAATGATAAAGTTGCAACGGTCGGGAATGACGTTTTTGGTGCGCTCAATATTTTCGATATGGGTAACTGCCATTGAACCATTCCCCAGAAAAGGGTCGCTGCCCAGCATGGTGCGCATCAATTCGAGCGAAAAGATGATGCGCGCCGCGCCGTAAATGGCGTTCACCCCCCGGTCGGGGGTGGCGGCATGGCAGGCTTTACCCTGCACCGTGACGTTCATTTCCATTCTGCCCCGCTGCCCGATGTTGACCTTCAAGTTGGTGGCGGCGCTCAAAATGACCCACCGGGGCAATGCCGGCGCATTCTCAAGCAGATATTTCGCCGCCACGCCCTCAGCCGCTTCGCCAAACACCCCGCCGACAATCAGCACGGTTCCCCGCTTGGGCAGGTTGTTCGCTTTCAAAAGTTTTGCGCCGAAAAGCATGCTCGCCAAACCCGATTTCGGATTTGCCGCACCCCGTCCATACAGCACCCCGTCCACCACCGTGCCGCCGAAAGGGTCGTACTGCCATGCCGCAATATCGCCGATGCCCACTGTATCCATATCGGCATATAACAGCAGAAAAGGCGGTTCGCCGCTACCAATTTGCCCGATGACGTTCCCCATTTCATCCACTGTCACCGCATCGAAGCCCAGCGCCTCCATTTTTTGCGCAAGAAGTTGCGCCACACTCCCTTCCATACCACTGAAGCCGGTGGTTTGCACCAGCAATTGCAGAAATTCGGTCAATTCGGCTTCTTCAGAAGCGGATAGTTTGAACATGGTTACTCCGTTTTAATAGGCTCCCCGCGCAATTAATACTTGCGGCAGGGTTTGCAATGCAATTTTCAAATCCAGCGCCAACGACCAATTTTCAATATAATAAATATCGAGCAGCGTTATTTCATCAAACGTCAGTTCGCTGCGCCCGCTGATTGCCCACAGTCCGGTGATGCCCGGCACAACATCCAAACGGCGTTTGTGCCACTCCCGATACTGCTCCACTTCGGCGGGAATGGGCGGGCGGGGACCCACCAAGCTCATATCGCCACGCAAAACATTGTAGAGTTGCGGCAGTTCATCCAAGCTGAATTTGCGAATGAGCCGCCCCACGCGCGTGCGGCGAGGGTCGTCTTTGATTTTGAAGAGAGGTCCGTCCGCTTCATTCAAACTTTCCAGCGCGGCTCTTTGCGCTTCGGCATCCTGCACCATCGAGCGGAATTTATAAATTTGGAAGCGTCGCCCGTTTTTGCCCACCCGTTCCTGCGTAAAAATCGCCGCGCCCGCCGATTCCATTTTGATGGCGAGGGCAATCAACCCCATCAACGGCGCGAGCAATGCCAGCCCCACCAGCGCCACCGAAAAATCAATCGTCCGTTTCACCAGCAAGCCCACCCCGCTGATGGTGCGCGGTTTAATGCCGATGAGCGGAATGCCCATCATCTGGGTCACGTCCATATGGCTCAGGGTGATTTGGAACATATCGGGCACAATGCGGGCGCGAATATTTGCCCGCTCGCAGATGCCGGTGATGCTCATAATTTTACGGTGATATTGCCACGGCAGGGCGATGATGACTTCATCAATCGCCTTTTCCCGCAACAGTTGCGCCAAATTATCGGTGGCGCCCAGCGCCCGGAAACGCCCGATGTCGGTGACGCCTTTGACGGCATCGTCGTCCACAAAACCGACAATTTCATAGCCCAGTTGCGGGTTCGCCACCACCGTGCGCATGATGGTGCGGGCAATCTCGCCCGCGCCGACGATGAGCAGACGCGCCACCCCGAACCCCCGTTTTCGCCAGCGCGACAGCATCAGAATTTTGAGCCAGTGCGCCCCCGCCACCAGCGCCACCGTGAAAATTCCCGCGTACAAAAAGATGGCGCGGGAATAAAACGTGGGGCGATACACAAACACCAGCACAATTATCAGCACGATGCCGGTGGTTGTGCCGTCAAAAATACTCGCCCACTCATCCATCACCGAAAGCCGCCGTTTGTTGCGGTACAAATCTTTCTGCCCGTATGCCAGCATCAAAATTGCGGTGAGCAAAAAGACAAACGGGAAAAATGCCGTGTACGGCACATTGTTGGCGGGGTCAACCGCGCGCAAAAATTGCAGGGTATAGCGCACATAATATGCCAATCCAAAAGCAATGTTGATGAGCGAGGCATCAACAATGACCCAAAACCACGGGTTCAGCCATAGTTTTTGGATGGATGTCGGTTGCGGGATAAGGCTATTTTCGTTCAAAATAAAGAATCTCGCGGGTGGATGCAATAATTTTCGGCAAATGGACTCAAGTTTCGCCCAACACCTGCCGATATATGGTAACAGTTTGAGCGGCGGTTTTTTCCCAACGGAAGCGCGCCGCCTGCCGCACCCCTTTTTCTCTCAGCGATTGCGCCAGTGCGGCATCGGTGAATGTTCGCTCCATTGCGTGGCTCAAACCTGAAACATCATCGGGCGAAACCAAAACGGCGGCATCACCCGCCACTTCCGGCAGCGACGACACATCGCTGGTGACCACGGGCGTGCCGCACGCCATCGCTTCCAGCACGGGCAAACCGAAGCCCTCAAAATGCGACGGATACACGAACACGCCGGCGGCATTATACCACAAGGGCAGCTCATCCTGCGGCACGTAACCCGGAAAATGGATGTGGGGAGCCAGCCCCAACGATTCGACCAATTGAAAGACCCGGCGATAATACCAGCCTTTGCCACCCGCAATCACCAGCGGCGGCGCGGACGCATCGCGCTGACGCCACGCCGCATACGCCCGAATCACGCCCTCGACGTTTTTGCGCGGTTCAATCGTTCCCAGCCGAAAGATGAACCGCTCCGGCAACCGTTTTTC
Organism: uncultured Anaerolineaceae bacterium; assembly: GCA_964570315.1. GTDB lineage: Bacteria > Chloroflexota > Anaerolineae > 4572-78 > 4572-78 > JANTHQ01. The sequence continues at coordinate 12,235 of CAZMXX010000054.1, forward strand.
GGTGCGGAAGGCGGCAACTTCGGCGGCGGGGAGCAGGCGGAAAGTCTCGTCTGCGCCGCAATAGACCGTATGCACCCGCTGTTCCGGCACACCAAACGCGGCAATCACATCGCGGCGGGTGCTCTCGGAAATGGCGATGACCGCATCAGCGCGGCGGGCAGAGAGACGGGTGAACGTGCCGAGATACCAGCGGTTGAACGGGCGAAATAACTGTGGATACCGGATGAAACTCAAATCGTAAATCGTCAGCACGGTGGGCAGACGATTCGCCAGCGGCGCAACAAATGCCAGCGCGTGCAGCAAATCCACGCCGTGCCGCTTCAACAACAGCGGCAATGCGGACTGTTCCCACGCAATGCGGGCGATGGGATGTCGCGCGGGCAGCGCACTTCGGTGAGCCGTCAAGCCGTTTTGCGGCAGAAAATCTGTATCGCTGTGAAACGCCGTGAAGCGAAACGCGGCATCCGCGCTCGGCAGATGGCGCAACAAATTGAAAATATACCAGCTAATACCCGCACTGCGGTACGATTGCTGCAACGAAAGTAGCTGAGCATTCAGCCCCACGTGGGGCGCGGAGGTCGGTTCTGTTTTCACGGAGCGTATTATACCATAACGCACCGCATTTTCGCCAAGATTCCAACAAGTTTAGGGTAGGCATTTTGGCGTATCTATTTTCAGCAGCGTCATAATCTATCATTCAAAATCATAGGGACAAGCAATTGGGTTCGTTTGCGACACCGTTGCGTATATTTTCAAGTCTCTCCGGAAATGAATTTCCGGGCTAACAGCCAAAGCCGACTTAAGTCGGCTTGAGTTACGAGCCTGAACTTCAGTTCAAGGCGTAGGTTGGCGATAACATTATCAATTTTGCGCCGAGTATGCGATTGCTCTGTCAAGGAAGAAGATACTATTGAGAGCGTCCCATTCTCATGATACACTATAATGCATCACGCCATCACTTTTTCACAGAAGCGTTATGACCTCATTACCTTTTTTCCATCTACCATTCACAATACCATCATTTCGGGAGGAGAGTTATGCGATACCCACCCACACCCAACCGCAGATTATCTCGTGCCACTTTGCCGCTGATTGCCGCCATCATTGCCACAATTCTGTCTCTGGCAATGCCTGCGGCGTATGCTGATACCCCGCCGGACATCCCCGGCATCACCACCGCGCTGCTACCCTTCAAAATTTATATGCCGGTGGTCTTCAAAAATTTCACCCCCGTCACCGGCAACAGCAACCTCTCCGATGTCGCCGTTGACCCGAACACCGGACAGGTCTTCGTCGCCAGCCTGCGCTCAAACGCCGTGCATGTGATTGATGGCGGCACCAACACGCGACTGCGCTCGGTGGGCGTGGCGAACGGTCCCACCGGCGTGGCGGTGCTCACCTCCACCGTCCTCGCGCCGGGGAGCGGCAGTTTCCAATTTGTGAACGACAAGATTTTCGTGACCCATCTGCACGCGCTCAACAACTGGAAACCGGGGGCGAAAGTCTTTTCCGCCTTCGATACCGCCGCCCGTGACGTGGGTCCCGATGGCGGATACGTCGGCGCGGGTCCGGCGAAAGTTGCCGCCAACAACAACTTGGGGCGGGTCTATATTTCCAACAAATGGGATAAACTGGCGGTCATTGACGGCACAGCGAACCCCGAAACGCGCCTCGGCTGGGTGGCTCAAAAGGGATGGCAAGGGGCATACGGCATTGATGCCAGCGAAGCCACCGGACGAGTGTATCTCGCCGCGCGCGACACCGGCGAGCTGGTGATCTTCGACGGCAACGGGGACCGGCTATTGCAGCCGGGTTACATCCCCGCCCACATTGCCCCGCCGCAAGCGTGTGCACTGTTCGATGTGGCGGTCAACGAAGCAACGGGGCACGTTTTTGTGACCTGTCCCGCATTGGGGCGCGTTTTTGTGCTGGATGAATCGTTGCTCACCCTGCCCCGCACGGCGAATGCCACCACGCTGGAAAAACGAAACGGGAGTTGGGCGCGGGTGATGGAAGCCGCCGCCGCGCCGTGGATTGCCGACATCCTCATTCCGGGCGGGGTCGGTTCCGGCGAGGAGGGCATCGCCGTTGACCCCGGCACGGGCTGGGTTTTCATCACCAACGCGGCGCAAAATCGGGTGTATCTTTTGCAAGACAGCCCTTCCGGCAGCGTATGGCTCCCGCCGATGGTGCTGGTCTCCGGCTTCAACACCCCGCAGGGGATTGCCATCAACCCGAACACCCATCGGGTGTATGTCGCCAATGCGGGCGACAACACCCTCCGCGTGCTGGAAGGAACATCGCCGTTCACGGGGGTGGTCACCATCTCGCTGCCGTAGTGTGTTCGTTTGTGACGCCATTGAGCATACCACGCAAAAAACCGTAGGGGCGAAACATTCCTGTCACCCCTCCGGATGCATTTCAATTTTTAGGCAACCGTTAGCCCGGAATTTTAATTCGAGGCGAAATGCCCATCCGTTGGGGCGAATCTTCCTCAATCCCGCCTAAAAGTAGGGCGGCTCGCGAGCCGCCCCTACAACACAAAATCACGGAAAATACCAACTCTAAAATTTACTTTGCAACAGCCGTGCCCCACCCTCTGGGTGCGTTTCAGTTTTTAGGCAGGATGTGAGATAATGGAGCGGACAAAACCGG
>CAZMXX010000055.1:0-8739 GCA_964570315.1 uncultured Anaerolineaceae bacterium
GGGAAAGCGTAGTTTCAGAAGCTCCCCCGCTTTAGCGGGGAGAGTGCGTCACATATGCGCTTTCTTTGGACGGGGTTGACCAATACGTAACCATTCCGCACGACCCCACCTTGAATCCGACCGGGGATTTCACCATTGAGGCGTGGGTGAAACGAGCCAATTCTGCCAATTGTGAAACCATCATCAGCAAAGGATACCAGACCGCCTATTGGTTGGGCTTTTGCAATGGCGGGCGGATTCGATTCTATGCCAGGGGCAACGCATATCAGGACGGAAATTTAGTTATCCCGGCGAATATATGGACGCACATCGCCGTGGTTTATCAGGGCAGTGGGCGCCGATATTACGTCAATGGTGAGTTGGATTATCAGGGCGGACTGGAATTGTCGCCGACAACCAACACCCAGCCGGTGTGGATTGGCAGTGACCCCGATACCGGGTGCTGTGATTTTCAGGGGAAAATTTCCAATGTGCGCTTGTGGAATGTGGCGCGCACTCAGGATGAAATTCGGCGGACGATGCATCAGGCGTTGGTCGGTCCCCGCGATGGGCTGGTCGCCAACTGGCGCTTCAGCGAGGATATGGCGGACAACATCGGTGGGTTTGATGGTACGGCAGTCGGCGGGGCGTTGCTCAACGGTGATTATGTCGATCCACCCCCTGCCCAAATGCCCACGGTGCCGTTTGATAAAGACTTCAACCAAATGGCGCTCGGACGCCGCTATAACGGCATCGCCTACATTCCCCGGCTAGACCGCGCCCTGATAATTGGCGGGCGCACTCACTCCGGTGCTGTGGGCGCAGAGACTAAAATTACTGCGGTTTCTGCCGCAACGGGGGAAACCCGTGTACTGGATAATTTACCGACAGGCAGCACCAAAGGTACAGCTGTCTACGTTCCCACCCGTGACCGCGTCTATTATTTCGGCGGCGTGCCCGATTATTATGACAATGCTCCCCAAAACACCGTTTATGCCATTGCCCCGGAAACCGGCGCCCCCGCCACTCTGTCGGTCACGCTTCCCCAACCCTTGTTTGGATTGACCGCCGTTTATTATCCCGGATGGGACAAGGTTTTGCTTTTGGGAGGGCATGATGCGACTGCCCCGGTGAGTACCATCTCCCTGTTCGACCCGGCTACGGAGAGCATTACCGCCACCACCGCATTTTCATTGCCGGAACCATTGTCATCTGTGGGCGCCGCCTATTCTCCTCTGACGGATAGTGTATACGTTTTTGGCGGTTTCACATCAGACACCGGCAATTCAGAAAGTAACCGTATTTACCAACTCACCCTCAACAGCGCCGGAGACGACGGCTCAATTACGCTCTTGCCCACCCTTTTGCCGAAGGGTTTCCATTTTATCCAAGCTATCAGCGACCCGAATACCCGGCTCATTTACCTTTCCGGGGGTTATAATGGATACAACGCCTCCTATCAAACCAGTATCTGGATTTTTGACCCGCTCACCAATGAGTTGTGGGATACGCCTATGTTTACATTTGATAGAATGGACGGCACGACCGGATTTCACAGCCCCCGCCAGCGACATATATTGTATATTGGGGGATACCGAAGCGGCACTTGGCTTGATGTATGGCGGCTGCCGGTGGGCGATGGTCCGCCGGTGCCGCTGGGACACTGGGATTTCCCCGCCGCTGTCAGCACACAAGTGAACGATATTGATGTGGAAGGGAGCACCGCCGCTATTGCCACCAAGGGCGACGGCGCGTGGCTTTATCGCAGCAACGGCACGAAAACGCATTTGACGAAGGCGATGCTCGGTAGCACGTCCGGTGTGGTGAACAATGTCCGCTATAATGACACCTATAACCATACCTTCATTGCCACAGATGATGCCGGAGCCCAATGGTATGATGGCTCAACCCTCACCTCATACACCGGCATCGGCACAACCCAAACGCTCTCCATTGACACCCGTCCCGGTTACACCGATGTGAATTCCGCGCAATTTGTGGGCGCAGTGAACGGTCTTCATTACCCAAAACTCATCGGTTCGCCTCCTTTTCAACTGTGGGTGTGGGATACTGCTTTTTCCGGTGAATCAGTCCGGGCAATCGCCCATCGAAGAACGGGTGATGTGTGGATGATAAACGGCAGTTACCTCAAAAATTTAACCTATACCAGTGCCGGTTCCACCGGCACAACCAATTACGGGGCAAAATGCGGTCTCCTTGACCCGACGGATATTGCCTTCGCCCGTAATAGCGACTGGTGGATTGTGTCGCCGGGGCAGGGGGATCTTGGCGGTAACGGAATTTGCCGCATTCCGGCAGCGCCGACCCCCGGTGCGGGCAGCACGGCGTATGTTGATTCCACCATTGGTGATTTGGCGTGGCGGGTCAGTGTGGATGGCGATGGGCGCGTCTGGACGGCACTGGGGCAAGATGCACTCAGTTCAATCAGTGGTGGACTGGCGGCGTTTGAAGTGACCGGCGCGTATCCCGGCACGCTGGTCACCGAGTCGTGGAACTGGCTGTCCGCTCCCATCGGCAGTACAAATTATCAAAGTAACGCCTACTGGGATAGCACCCTGACCGCCGTCGGTGCGGCGGATGAGCGGATTTGGCTGGGGAAGCCTGATGGTCGGCTGATAACCCTGGCGCAACGCTGGCAACAGTTGGACGACCGCAACGACATCGGCAATAAGGTGATTCAGGATATTTGGACGGTGCGCGGGCGCGCATTTTTGGCAACCGGCAATAGCCTGCACGTCCTCCAACCGGATGGGGAAACGTGGGACAACCGCACCGGCATGCCCCGGGTGTGGGATGTGCTGGGTGATTCGCAGGGGCGAGTTTGGGTCGCCACCGATACCGGGGTGCGCCTTTACACCCCCACCGGCTGGGATTATCTGACCGATAAACCCGGCACCCGCCCGACAACCGCTGTTTATGCGCTGGCGAAAGATAACGCGGGGCGCATCTGGATGGGCGGGCAAAACGGGTTGACGCTCTTCGATCGAGAGCGATTCGTCGCCACGTTCACCCCCACCAACTCCGATTTACCGGCATTGCCCATCACCGATCTGACGGTTGACCGGCAGAACCGGCTCTGGGCGGGCACAAACAGCGGGCTGGCGCAGCTCGATGGCGCGAGCTGGACGCTCTTCACCACCGCCGACGGGCTGCCCGATAACAGCATCTTCGACCTGCTGCAACTTGACTCCGGCGAAATTGTGGTCAGCACGGCAAACGGATTGTCTTTTTACAATGGCAGCAGCTTTTCTACCCAAACCCTGCCCATTCCGGCGAATAATTTGCCGATTGCAAAAGATAATTTCGGGCGGCTGTACGCCGGTCGAGCCGTTTTCAACGGCGCAACGTGGGAAGAATATTACACCACCAACTCCGGGCTTGCCGGCGACGAAATCAGCGGCATCGCCTCCGATGACGCCGACCGTATCTGGTTCAGCCACGCCCCCGACCCCGGCGTGAGCGTGCGCGGGACATATCTGCCGCCGCTGGGCACGGTCATCCCCCAAATTACCGGCATTTCACCCACTGTGGGCAGTAGCGGCGACATCATCACCATCACCGGCAGCGGGTTCCCCGCGCGATATTCGGATGGAACTACTGTGACCATCGGCGATGCCACTGCCGAAATCATCTCTACCTCCGAAACGCAGTTGGAGGTGCGTCTCACCGATTACAACACCAGCGGCGATGTCTCGGTTCAAATTCGGGGCGGCGCACGTACCACCCAAACCGATGCCTTCTGCGCCCGCCCGGTCATCAGCGGGTTTACGCCCACCGGCGGCAACGATGGCGTGTGGGTGACCATCAACGGCACAAACTTTGATTACACCGCCGAAGTGCAATTGGGCGGTGGTCCCGCCCGTCTCCCCATCAACTATTCGCTCACCCAATTACGCACCAGAATTCAGCCGGGGGACGGCATCGGCGCGATTGTCGTCAACAATGCCTGTTCCGGCGTCAGCGCCACCAGCACCGGCGACGAATTTCGGCGGCTGACTGTTTCTGTGGCGCAGATGGTGCTGAATCAGGGTATCCCCTCAATGGGATTGGTGGCAACCAAACCGACCATGGTTCAGCATTATTTGAACGTCAATCCGGCGGCACGCACCACGGATTTGGTGGAAATTGACAGTGTACAGCTCGATTTCACCGAAGGCGGCAGCACCCAATCATATTTGCGAAATGTGGAAACGCGAGTGCCGACGGTGGGCGGAACGCCCTCGGCGACAGATTTGGCGGACATTGACAACAGTCTGAATGTCACGGTCACGCCGGTTTTGGGGGGCAATTTGGTGGACAGCGTATCCCTTCAAACCACTTTGAAAAACAACGGACAAGTGGTTGCCGTGGGCAACACCGACGCCGTATTCCGCCCGAACCTGCCCTTGCGAGTGTTGCTGGTTCCCATTATGGCAAACGATTACACCCCATCTGAATTGTATGCGATGAAATTGCAGGTCAACACCGGATTGGATGACCTGCGGCGGCGCATCTTCCCGACGGGCAATGTGGAATTATACTGGTCGCCGATGACCTTGACCGCGAATGACGTGATTGTCTTCGGCGGCGAAACGGTGGACATCGGCAATAGCGCCGAGTTGTATGATGCCTCGCACAATCTGGATAGCGCCCGCCGCATGTGGAACGAATATAGCGACCAAGATGTGCTGGTGGCGTTCGGTGTGGTACAAGACAGCATCAACCGCAATACCACGGTTTCCGGGCTGGCATTTTGGCCCGATGTATCGCAGATGATTAACGCCGCCGGGCTTTCGGCGGTGGATTCGCTCTGTGATGTCGGCTCAGCAATTCTGAACTTCTTCACGCTGGGAGCGGTGGACGGCGGGTGCGATTTGGAAATTCCGCTCTATGTGGGTTGGGCAAAAAGCACAGACCTCTCCAGCCAGTTGATTGGGCATGAATTGGGGCACACGATGGGGCTGGTGCGCATTCCATCGGTCAACGCCAATCTGGGCGATAATTTTTCGCATTCCACATCAGATGAAATCAATGGGGGAACGTGTAGCGATTTAGAAAACGAAACGGCGTCGTATCAAGAATCAGACACCCTCTATCGCGCGCCCGGCGTTTCCGACCCGGTGGTCAACCCCATCACCGGCGTGCAATGGCGCCCCGGCTTAAATATGACGGGGACGTTGTTCATCAGCTCGACAAAAACACTGGTCGACGAGGCACTTTATTCCAGACGGGGTAAAGCCATTATGAGTTACGCTTGTCGGAAAAATAATCAAAATGCCTATTTTGAACCGGTTGACCAGACCAACATTATGATAGAATATGCGATGGCGCCGGGACGACTCTTCGCCGATTTGTCGCCCCTGCGGCAGATAAACGCCGCAGAAAAGGTGCAAAGAACTACCACCCCCACGCCGATTTTTGTGCCCGGCACGCGGCTCTACCTTTCCGGCGAAGTGACCGCTACCGTGGGAACCGGCAAAATCTCGCAGGTGCGGGTGCTGGGGGATGTCGCGTCGCTTGATATGAGTTTTGTGACCGCCTACGCGCTGGTGCAGTTGGATGCCGGGGGCACGGAATTGGCGCGCACCGGGCTGTTCCCTTCATTCCGAACGGCTGCACAGACGTCCGATGTGGGCTTCTGGGCAACGACGCTGGTTGCGGCTCCGGGAGTCGCCACCATCGAACTGCGGCAAGATGCAACCGTGCTGGACAGCATTTCGGCGGGCAGTCAATCTCCGGTGGTGAATTTATCCGCTCCCACCGGCGGGGCATTCTCCGGCAGCGATGTGATTTCCGTGACGTGGACTGCCACAGATGGCGATGGGGACGCGCTGACCGCTGCCATCCTCTATTCGGCGGATGGCGGCAGCAATTGGATGCAGGTCGGCTTCAGCGGTGCGGGCAGTGGTGACACCGTCGGAATTCCGATTTCACAACTGGCGGGCAGCACCGATGGGCGCATCAAGGTGACCGTCAGCGACGGGTTGCATCAGGGCGAAGTGGTCTCCCCGCCGATTACGGTGGAGAACCAGCCGCCCCAGCCCTTCATCGGCGCGCCGGCGGCGGGCAGTGAATTTCTGGAAGGGACAATGGTGGAACTGTCCGGCGGGGCATTCGATAATCTGGATTTGATGGTGGACGGGGCAAATTTGGCATGGCAAAGCGACCGGGACGGATGGCTGGGGACGGGTGCGACGCTCGATGTGGTGTTGAGCGTGGGCAATCACACCGTGACGCTGACCGCAACCAACAGCGTGGGTGTGTCGGCAACGGCGGCGGTGACACTGACCGTCAACGGCGATTACGATTTGGACGGCATCGCCGATACGGATGAACTGGCGGACGGGTTGAACCTGCTGACCGCCGTCGATGCCTTCAGCGACGCGGATGGCGACGGCTTGAGTCTGCGGGTGGAACGCAAGCGCGGGTTGAACCCCAACAACCCGGACAGCGACGGCGACGGTCGGAATGACGGGCAGGAAGTGGCGGACGGAACCAATCCGAATGCAGCGGACGCTCCGCTGCCGCCGGACAGCCTGCAAGTTTATCCCCCCGCCATTAATCTGACCGCCGACCTTTCGCGCGATGTGATGGATCCACAAGCGCCGTTGCAACTTATCAGCCGGGATATTCTCACATGGACGCTGACCGCCGATGTGGGGTGGTTGAACGCCTTTAAAACGCAGGGGCAAACGCCCGACCAAGTGACCACCATCGTGAATGTTGACCGGCTTTCCGGCGATGGGGTGTACACCGGCAACCTGTTCTTCGCCACCAATCTGGGCACTGTTGCCGTGCCGGTGACGCTCACCGCAACCAATGTGCCGTCACAAAATATCTATTTACCGCTGGTATTGAAACAGTAGCAAACAACCGGCGAAAGACAACGTCATTTTCACCGCATAATCAGCGGCAGATACACCCGATAGAGTATCACCGCCACATTAAACGATGCATGCTCGGGCATGGAAGAGGCGCCATCTTCATTGAAGATATTCCACTTCCCTTTCGTGCTGTCGTATGCCACCCCGATATGCCGGTTGTTGTATGTGCCACCCGTGCCGCCGGGATTCCAGTTCTGCGTGACGAGCAGCATTGCGCCGGGGCGATTGTTGGTTAACGGGTGGTCAATATAGGTGACAGTGCCGACGATATTGCCCGACAGTGCCGTGTGAATGAAAACGTCGGTGCCGGGCGGTGGAACGAATACATTGAAGGCAGCGCCGTTGGGCATAGCGGCTCCATCCTGATTGAAAACACTCCATTTGCCGGCTGGGCTGTACCAAACGCCGATGGGATGGTCGTTGTATATTTCGCCGCCGCTGCCACCGGGATTCCAGTTTTGAGTCACAAACAACATGGCATTCGGGTTGTTGTTGGTGGCGGGATTGTCAATCAGCGTGTAATTCCCGGTAATATTGCCGGATGCGGCAGTGTGGACAAAGGCATCTGCACCGGTGGATGGGACGAACACGTTGAATGACACATCCGGCGGCATTGGTGAAGTCCAGTCTTCATTAAAAATATTCCATTGAAATGCCGAATTGTAATACCATACGCCCGGCTCATAATCGTAGAATGAGCCACTACTGCCGTTAGGATTGTAATTATGGGTGATAAATACCATCGCGTTTGGATTGCCGTTTGTGGCGGAAGAGTCAATCTTTGTGTAATTACCGACAATGTTCCCGCTGGCGGTGGTATGCACAAAATTCGTGCCGGGAGCAAACGCATTGGCATACTCAACCAGTTTGTTCGCCCCGTTGGTGGTGCCGAACCACATGGCGTTGTCGTTGCCCGTGGCGATGGCATAGACAGTGTCTCCCACCAATCCGTCGGCAGTGGTGTAGGTTGTCCATGTTGAGCCGTCGAACTTGCTCAACCCGCCGTTGCCCGCGCCAACCCACACCGCACCATGACTGTCAATTGTAATGGTGGAGACATAGTTGGAGGCTAATCCATCGGCGGTGGTGTAGGTTGTCCAAGTTGTACCGTCGAATCTGCTCACCCCGCCGCCAACAGTTCCAAACCATTTCACATTCGCATCATCAATGGCGATGGCAGAGACGGAATTGCTCGCCAATCCATTGGATGTGGTGTAGGTTGTCCATGTTGAGCTGATAAGTTTACTCACCCCGCCACCCTGTGTGCCGAACCATTTTACGCCGGCGCGGTCAATCGCCACCGCTTTGACGGTATTGTTCGCCAATCCATTGGACGTGGTGTAGGTTGTCCATCCGGTGACGCCATCGAATTCACTCACCCCGCTGCCGGTGCCGAACCAGATGTTCCCCGCGTTATCAATAGCGACGGCATAGACAGTATTTCCTACCAACCCTTCTGCGGTGGTGTAGGGTGTCCACGTTGTGCCATCGAATTTGCTTGCCCCATACCATGTGCCAACCCATAACGTGTTGGCATTGTCAAAAATGATGGTATTAATCAGGTTGGAAACCAGCCCGTCAGCGGTGGTGTAGGTTGTCCATGTTGAAGTTGAGGGTTCAAATTTGCTCACGCCCCGGCTGCCCGTGCCGAACCATTGCGCCCCTGTATTATCAATGGCAAGGGCTCTGACAAAATTATCCGCCGGACCATCGGTGGTGTAAGTTGTCCATGATGATGTGCCGCTGAATTTACTCACCCCCTTATAGGTGCCGAACCATTTCGTATCTGCGCCGTCAATGACAATGGCATAAATGGTATTGTCCGCCGGACCATCGGTGGTGTAAGTTGTCCATGATGATGTGCCGCTGAATTTAC
>CAZMXX010000055.1:8839-14794 GCA_964570315.1 uncultured Anaerolineaceae bacterium
TCACCCCACCTTCCGTGCCGAACCATTTTGCTCCGGTGCTGTCGAAGGCAATGGCATGAACGCTTGTTTCCACCAAGCCGTCGGCAGTGAGATAGTTGGTGAAAGTGCCCCCGCTGAATTTGCTCACGCCGTAATCTGTGCCGAACCACGGTGTGTCCGAGCTGTCAATGGCGACGGTATAGACTTGACTGTCCGCCAGCCCGTCGGCGGTGGTGTAGGCTGTCCATGTTGTGCCATCGAGTTTGGTCACGCCGCCATTGGTGGCGAACCACATCACGCCTGCACTGTCAATCGCGATGGCATTCACGTCATTAGAGCCTAGCCCGTCAGCGGTGGTGTAGGTTGTCCACGTTGTGCCATCGAATTTGGTCACGCCGCTACCGGTGGCGAACCACATCACACCCGCGCTGTCAATGGTAACATCATACACATAATTGGATGGCAGCCCATCGGCGGTGGTGTAGGTTGTCCACGTTGTGCCATCGAAGGTGCTCACCCCGCCGCCATGGGTGGCGAACCACTTCACCCCCGCGCCGTCAATCGCCACGGCATTTACGCGAATATACCCCAACCCGTCAAGGTTGGTGTATTTTTCGTAGCTGCCGGTGGTCGTATCCCATTTCACCACGCCGCCTGTTGTCGCCGCCCACAGGGTTGTGCCTTCCATTGCCAAATCGTAAATTTGATTGCCATGGGTGAAGGTTTGCCATTGACCGGTGGTTGTGTGCAGCGTGCCGGCGGAAACACCTCCCGAAAATATTGCCATTAATATCAAGGCGATGATTATTTTTGCCGGATGTTTCATTCTTCTCTCCTTTAATGAGCTATGAGTTTAATTCCGCGCGGTTTGTCGCGTAAATTTGAAAGGCAAGAGCCTGATACCCCGCAGTTTGCTAGTGGAGAGAGATTCATTCGATGCCGTAGGGGCGATTCTTGTGGTCGCCCAAAATAGGACAATAACACCGGGGCAACCACGAGGGTTGCCTCTACATCCGACCAACGTATCGGCGAGTCATGGTGTTCGTTTGCGATGTGGGTGCATTATTTGGGTGAAAGCACGCGGGTTTCAGTTAATATTATACGTGCAAATCGGAAAATTTGCACGGTGTTTGGGGAATTTTAAGGTTGCCGGGTCGGGGGCAGTATGGGGCATTTCCCGGCAATTAATTGTGGTGTGGTTGCGTGTGGCGACATAACACAGCGGCAGGAATGGCGCGCGATGCCATCCCTGCCGCTATGCTTGGCATGGTGCGGGCGAAAAACTATCGCCAGCTCAGTGCCCGTTCATCCACAAAATTGTAGGCGATGCGCAAGCTGTCGTTCACGGCATCGGTGAACAACGGCTGCGGATTTGAGCCATCGGCGTTCATCACCCAGATTTCCCACCGACCGGTTCTGTCGGTGAGGAAGGCGATGCGTGTGCCATCGGGTGACCATGCGGGGGCAACGTTGTTCCACGGGCGTCCGTCTCCCACCGATGTTTCCACCCATAGCGGCGTTTGCGTCAATTGCACCCGCCCGTTGCCACCGGCATCCAAACGGTGGATGTCCCAGTGTCCGTTGTTGTTGAAAGCCACCGCAATATACTTCCCGTCGGGCGAAAATGTCGGTGTCCGGTCTTCGCGCCGGTCGGTGAGCGCCCATTGCTCGTTGCGATTCACGTCCAATTGCGCCAGCCCGGCGGCGCTGCTGCTGATGATGCGCCAATTGTTGGCGGGGTCCCATTCCGCGCCGTAATTATAGGCGCTGATGGCGAAATCTTCGATGCTGCCATCCGCCACGTTGACCACCCGCAGCCCCCAATATGGCGCAGGGGGATTATTCCAGCACAGGAAGGGCATCACTTTGGGGGGTGTGCCCCGTTTTTCCACAAAAACATCATCCGGCGAGACGTTCCACGGGAGATGGCTTTTCAGGATGGCTTCGGGGGTTGTGCCCACCAAGCTGTAACATTCCTTCTGTTCGGTCAAACGCCCGCCGTGCTGCAAATTGACGACAATCCGCGTGCCATCGGGCGACCATGACGGGTGGCGGGCTTGCTTGATTTCGCCGGTGATTTGGCGTTCATTGCTGCCATCCACGCCGATTGTCCACAGCGAGCCGCTGTCGCCCTGCCAGCGCACAAAGGCAATCGTCTGCCCATCGGGCGAAAAAACGGGGTCAAGCCCGGTGGTCAACCGCCGCAGTCCGCTGCCGTCGGCGTTGATGCGCATAATATCGCCGCCACTGGCGGTTTGAAAAACGATGATGCCGTCGGCGGGCGACGGGTCAGCGGCGACGATGACGGGTTGGGGCGTGGCGGTGGGGGCGATGACCGGTTGCGCCGTCGGGGTGGCGGTGGCGGCGATGGCGGATTCAGGCGCGGGGGTGTTCGGTGCGGTTGCCGCCACCACATCCGCGATGGTGATTTTGGGGAAGGGGGTGGGTGTCGGCGTGGGTGTCGGCGGTTGTTGTTGCGTCCAGTTTGTGCGGTCTAAAACTTGCGGCGCAGATTCGGCGGCGCTGGCGGCATTGCACCCGGTCAGCGCCACCATCCCGATTATCAGCGCGACGAATATCCAAAGTTGTTTTTTCATGGTTCACTCGCTTTTTTGCTATTTGCACCTCGGATGCGCGCAGATGAAGGTTGAGGGCATCCGTGCTCATCCGGGGCTGAAAAAATTTACACGGTTTCCGGTTCTGCGGTGGCGGCGCTCGATTGCGGCGCATCGCCGCCGAAAAGTTTGCGGAAGGTGCGCCCCAGCATGCCGGTGGCGCTGTCGAAGAAGTTGTATGCCACCGGCACCAAAATGAGCGTCAACAGGGTTGAGGTCAAACTCCCCCCGATGAGGACGGCTGCCAGCGGCGCGCGCACTTCCGACCCCGCGCCGGTGTTGAGCAGAATGGGCATCATCGCGCCCACAATGGCGAAGGTGGTCATCAGAATGGGGCGCAGCCGCAACCGACCCGCTTCAATCAACGCTTTTTTGCGGCTGTATCCGTGTTCGGTGCGCAATTCGTTGGTGAAATCAACCAGCAGGATGGCGTTTTTGGTGACAATTCCCATCAACAGGATAATCCCCAATAGCGAGAAGATGTTGAGCGTGAGTCCGAACAGATAAAGCCCGCCGAACGCGCCCACCGTCGCCACCGGCAGGGAGGTCATGATGGTGACCGGATGAATCCAGCTTTGGAAGAGCGCAACCATCAGAATATACATGAACAGAATACCGAGGAAGAGCGCCTGAATGAGCGATTTGAATGACTGCGTTTGCTGTTCCGACAGCCCGGAGAAAACGTACCCGTAGCCGGTGGGGAAGTCTACCTGCTCGTTCAACGCCACTTCGAGGTCAGCCATCACGTCGCCGGAGGCGCGCCCCGACACACCCGCGCTCAACTTCATCGTTCGCTGGCGGTCGGTGCGGTTGATGACCGCTGGGGCTTCATCGCGCGCGAGGGTCGTCACCTGCCCCAGCCGAATCTGCTGCCCGTTGTTGTAGCCCACGGGGATGTCCAGCAGACTGGTCACGTCGCGGCGGGCGGCTTCATCCATCCGCAGAATGATGCTCAAATCATCGCCATTTTGGTCGCGGTATGTGCCCACTTCCGTGCCGTTCAGGGCGGTGCGCAACGTCATGCCAACCTGCGCGGGGGTCAATCCTTGATTGGTCGCCATCGCCCGGTCAATCATCAGTTGCGCTTCCGGCGCTTGGGCGGCATCGGAGTTGACGATGTCCACCACGCCGGGGACGGTTTTCATCACCCCTTCAACTTCATCCGCCAGTTGTGCCAGCGTTTTGGAATCTTTGCCGTACACTTGCAGCTCAATGGCGGATGCGCCCGCGCCCACCGAGAAGACCGACGAGAGCGAAATGGTTGAAGACGCTTCGGGGATTTTTTTCAGTGCGGCGCGCAAATCGTCCGCCACGTCAATCACCGAGCGGTCACGCTGGTTTTTGTCAACCAGTTGCAGGGTGACGGTGGCTTTATTTTCGCCATTGCCGCCGCCCCCGGAGAAGAAGCTGGTGGTACTGCTGCCGATGTTGCTGATGATGAACACGGTTTCGGGAACTTCATTCAGAATAATCTGTTCCGCTTGCCGCACCGCCCGGTCGGTGGCGGCGACGTTGGTTCCGGCGGGCATTTCAATATTGATTGTCACTTTGCCGTCATCTTCCTGCGGCAAAAATTCCGAGCCGACCATCCCGGCGGCAATCATCGCAATCCCGGCGACCGTCGCCACAATGGCGAATGCAATCACCAGCGTTTCCGTGAACGCATTTTTCAGCGCCACCCGAATGGTGAAGGCGTAGCCGTTTGCCAGCGCATCGAAAGCTTTTTCCCAAAGCACGCTGAAACCATCCCACAATTTATTGACCGGCAGCATTAATTTGTGGAAAATTTTGCCCAGCCCGCGCGGCGCGCGTTTTTCGCCGAGGTCGGCTTTCAGCCACAGCGCCGCCAGCATGGGGGTCAGGGTGAAGGAAACGAAGAGCGACAACAGCACCGTGGACGCAATGGTCACGCCGTAGGAGCGGAAAAACTGCCCCACGGTTCCGGAGGTGAAGGCGATGGGCACGTAAATTGCCACGTCCACCAGGGTGATGGTAATTGCCGCCAGCCCGATTTCGGCGCGCCCTTCGAGCGCGGCTTTCCACGGCGGCTTGCCCATCTTCAAGTGCCGCTCGATGTTTTCAATCACCACAATTGAATCGTCCACTAGAATACCGATGGTGAGGGTGAGCGCCAGCAGGGTCAGCACGTTCAGCGAAAATCCCATCAGCCACATAATGGCGAAAGTGGTGATGAGTGACACCGGAATTGCCAAAATGACGATGAAGGTGCTGCGGATGTTGTGCAGGAAAAGTAAAATCACCAAGCCGGTAATCAGAATCGCCAGAATCAAATCCTCAATCACGGAATCGATGGACTGGCGGGTGAATTCAGAGTCGTCCACCGCGATGGTGATTTCTGCCCCGGCGGGCAAATCGGCGTTGATTTCGTCAATCACCGCGCGAACTTCATCCGCCACTTCAACGGTGTTGGCGTCGCTGGTTTTGACCACGGTGATGCTCACCGCGTCCTGCCCGTTGTAGCGCAGAAATTGCGTCGAATCGGCATACGTTTCGGAAACGGTGGCTAAATCGCGCAGGTAGATACTGCCGCCGGTGTTCATCCCCGGCGGGGCTTGGTCGATGATGGGCACTTGCCCGATGACCACGTTTTCAATATCTTCGATGCTGGTGAAATCGCCCACCGAGCGCACCGTCGTTTTCTGCCGCCCTTCATCCAGCGAACCGGAGGGGATGGACATATTGTTGAAGCGCAGTTTTTGCTGAATCCCTTCGATGGGGACGCCATACGCCGCCAATTTCGCGGGGTCCGGCTCAACGGTGATGATGCGGTCTTGCCCGCCGCTCACCGTCACCGACGCCACCCCTTTGATAGCCTGCAAACGGGGCTGGATGTCGTTCACCGCCATCGCGTAAAGTTCGTTTTGCCCCTTTTCGCCGCTGAGCACCATTTCCATGATGGGCAGAGCATTCAGGTCGGCTTTCACCACCGATGGCTCTTTCGCGTCGTCGGGGAGCGTTCCTTTGATGGCGGCAACTTTCCGCTCCACCTCGCTGGTGGCTTCCCCGGCGTTCACATCCTGCTGAAACGCCACCACAATAATGCCGACATTCTCCTGCGCTTTGCCGGTGATGGTGTCCACCCCACCGACGGTGGCAACCGCATCTTCAATCGGTTTGACGATATTTTTTTCCACATCTTCCGGTCCCGCGCCGGGATACGCCACAATCACGCTGACCACCGGAAAATCCACCGAAGGGTATCGGTCAACCTGTAATTCTGAATATGAGCGCAACCCGAAAACAACCAACGCCAGAATGATCATCAGCATGGTCAACGGGCGGGTGATGGCGAGTTTGGTTAAGCCCATTATCCTTCCCTCACTTCCACGGTTGCGCCGTC
>CAZMXX010000056.1:0-14162 GCA_964570315.1 uncultured Anaerolineaceae bacterium
CCATTGGAGCATGGAAGGGCGGAATTTGGCGCGCGCCGGAACACTGGAAGAATTCGTCGCCAATCCGACTTTTGCGCAGGAAATGGAATCGGGGGAACTGCACGCGCCGATTTCGATGTACCCGCCGGTGGAATATGATGGCAACAAATGGGGTATGACCATCAATTTGGGGGCGTGCATCGGCTGTAATGCCTGTACCATTGCCTGTCAGGCGGAGAACAATATCCCCGTGGTGGGCAAAGAACAGGTGGAAGTCGGGCGCGAAATGCACTGGATTCGGATTGACCGTTATTATGAAGGGGACATCGACAACCCACAGGTTTATCATCAGCCGTTGGCGTGTCAGCAGTGCGAAAACGCCCCGTGCGAGCCGGTCTGCCCGGTGGCGGCAACCCTGCATTCCAAAGAAGGGTTGAACGATATGGTCTACAATCGGTGCATCGGGACGCGCTATTGCGCCAACAACTGCCCGTACAAAGTTCGCCGCTTCAACTTCTTCCAATATAGCGATTTCGACCAATCGCCGCTGCTGAATATGCTGGAAAACCCCGATGTGACTGTGCGCAGTCGGGGGATTATGGAAAAATGTTCGTACTGCACCCAGCGCATCAGCGACGCGCGCATCACGGCGAAAAAAGAAGGGCGCGATATCCGCGATGGCGAAATTGTCACTGCGTGTCAGGGCACATGCCCCACGCAAGCCATCACCTTCGGCGACATCAGCGACCCGAACAGCGCGGTTTCCAAACTGAAAGCCAGCCCACTGGATTACACCCTGTTGGAAGAATTGAACGTTAAACCGCGCACCACCTATCTGGCTTCCGTAAAAAATCCCAATCCTGAATTGGAGGGAGTGGCGTAATGCAACAGACTCAACGTATAAAAGACCCGGTAGACATCAAACTGTCTGAACCTGTCATTGCACCGGGGCAAACCTACGCATCTGTAACCAAAAAAATCAGCGAAATTGTGTTGATGAAAAACACCCCGCGCGGATGGATAGTGGGCTTCAGTATTTCCTTCGCGCTGCTGAATTTGCTGATGGTGAGCGTCGGTTATCTATTTGTGAAAGGTATCGGCATTTGGGGCTTGAACAACCCCGTGGCATGGGGGTTTGCCATTGTCAACTTTGTGTGGTGGATTGGTATCGGGCACGCCGGAACGCTCATCTCGGCGATTTTGCTGCTGTTCCGGCAGGAATGGCGAACATCCATCAACCGTTTTGCCGAAGCGATGACCCTGTTCGCCGTGGCATCGGCGGGGATATTCCCCATCATTCACTTGGGGCGACCGTGGTTTTTCTACTGGACAATGCCCCTGCCGAACACGATGGGCTTGTGGCCCCAATTCCGCAGTCCGCTGGTGTGGGACGTGTTCGCCATTTCAACCTATGCGACGGTATCGCTGCTCTTCTGGTACGTCGGTTTGGTTCCCGACTTGGCAACCATGCGCGACAGAGCCTCAAAGTTGTTTTTGAAACGTATTTACGGCGTTTTCGCCCTCGGTTGGCGCGGTGCGGCGAAACACTGGCACCGGTATCAGAAGGTATATTTGCTGCTCGCGGCGATTTCCACCCCGCTGGTGGTTTCGGTGCATACCATCGTCAGTTTGGACTTCACCGCCGGTATCATCCCCGGTTGGCACTCCACCATGTTCCCCCCCTATTTTGTGGACGGCGCGATTTACTCCGGTTTCGCTATGGTTGTCACCCTGATGATCCCCCTGCGGAAATTTTACGGGCTGGAAAAAGTGATCACCAATCGCCATTTGAACAATATGGCGAAGGTGATGCTGGTCACCGGCTCCATCGTCTTTTACAGCTATCTGATGGAAATGTTCTTCGCGTGGTACAGCGGCAACGAATTTGAAAGTTACATGATTTCCAACCGTTTCGGCGGACCGTACGCGCCGTTTTATTGGGCATTGCTTTTCTGTAATGCGGTTGTGCCGCAAGCCCTGTGGAGCAAAAAAGTGCGCGCCAACCATCTGGTGCTGTGGCTCATCGCCATTGTTGTGAACATTGGGATGTGGCTGGAACGGTTCATCATTGTGGTCACCAGCATCAGCCGCGATTTCCTGCCGTCGGCGTGGGATATTTATGTGCCGACCTTCTGGGATTACGCCACCTATATCGGCACAATCGGGCTGTTTTTAACGTTAATCTTCCTGTTTATTCGCGTTTTGCCTGCCATCTCAATGTTTGAGGTTCGGGAATTGGTTGCGGAAAAAGACGGGCATCTTTCTCACCACTAATTGCTGAGAGGACAGTAGGATAATGACAAAACTCTATGGTTTACTTGCGGAATTTGACCAGCCTCAGCCCTTGCTTGACGCGGCGCGTGCGGCGAAAGAGGCGGGGTACAGTAAAATGGAAGCCTATACCCCCTTCCCCGTGGATGCATTGAATGATGCGTTGGGGCGAAAAGACTCGAAACTGCCTTTCGTCGTCTTTCTGGGCGGGGTGGTCGGCGGTATCGTCGGCTTTGGTATGCAGTATCTCAGTATGGGCGTGTGGTATCCTTTGAACATTGGCGGCAAACCGCTCAACAGTTGGCCCGCTTGGATACCGATTACCTTTGAAATGATTGTCTTGATGGCGGCATTCACCGCCGTTTTCGGAATGTTGATGCTGAATGGCTTGCCGGAATTGTACCATCCCGTTTTCAACGCGCCGGAGTTTGCGCGCGCCTCATTGGATAAGTTTTTTCTGTGCATTGAAGCGGATGACCCTCAGTTTGATTTGGATGGTACACGGCGATTTTTGGAAACGCTCAACCCTGAAAACATCACAGCCGTGGACCGGTCACGAGGGGATGACCCGACACGGAAAAGAGTGCTTTCAGACATACACATTGGGACAGAAAAATGGGAAATTTAATGCAACTATTCAAGCCATTGTTTCGCTCTTCTATCGTCAAGCTTGGCATACTTGCCATTGCCCTGTTTGCGCTTGCCGGATGCAGCAATACGCTTTACGGGGCGCAGTTGATGCGCTTCCAGCCGCGATACGACCCGTTGGAAGCCAGCCCCTTCTTTGAAGACGGGCACTCGGCGCGGATGCCGGTGGAAGACACCGTTGCTCGCGGGCAATTGCGGCTCGATGAACTGATGTATTCGGGGCGGGTGGACGGCAAATACGCCACCGATTTCCCGATGCCCATCACCCGCGACGTGCTGGAACGCGGGCAGGAACGCTTCGACATTTTTTGCGCCCCCTGCCACGGTGCGGTTGGCGACGGACAGGGGATGGTGGTGCAGCGTGGCTTCAAACAGCCGCCGTCATTCCACATTGACCGTTTGCGCCAAGTTCCCCCCGGATACTTTTTTTACGTGATGACCAACGGGTTCGGGAGCATGTACAGCTACAATACCCGCGTTTCACCGGAAGACCGATGGGCGATTACGGCGTACATTCGCGTATTGCAACTCAGCCAGTATGCGGATTCAACGCTGGTTCCGGCGGATGAAATGCAGAAATTAGAGGGACAGTAAAAATGACGCAACCAAGCAAGTTTTTGCCGCAATTTGAAAAATATCAACGCCTCGCGTTGATTGTCGGCGTGGTGGGGCTACTCATTTCCGCCATCGGACTTTTCACCAATAACGACCAATTCATCCAATCGTATTTGGTCGGGTATGTTTTCTGGATGCAACTCTCCGTTGGATGTGCGTTTGTTTTAGCCATTCAATATTTGGTCAGCGGGCGTTGGGGAGTGGTCATTCAACGAATTTTGGAAGCGGGCGGCGCCACACTCCCGTTGATGCTGATACTGGTTGTGCCCGTCCTGCTCGGACTGCCCACGTTATATGAATGGGCACGCCCGGCAGCGGTGGCGCACGATGCTCTGTTGCAGCACAAAGCCCCGTATCTGAACGTCCCCTTCTTCACCTTCCGGGTGCTGGGGTATCTAGTCCTTTGGTCGGCAATTGCCTATTTGCAGCGAAAATGGTCGTATCGCCGAGACGCCCTGCGCACCGAAGAGAGCCATATCCGCCTCAAGAACTTCAGCGGTCCCATCTCGGTTGTGCTGGGGTTGACCGTCACCTTTGCCTCATTTGACTTGATGATGTCGCTTGATGCGCAATGGTATTCCACCATTTTCGGCATCATTTTCGGGGTCGGCGCGGGCGCGGCAGCCTTCGCCTTTGCTACCATCATCCTCGCGCTGGTGCGGGAAGATCATGTTTTCGCCAAAAAACTCACGCCGCTGCAATTCAACGACTTGGGGAATTTTCTGTTGACGATGGTGATGCTGTGGGCATATATGGAACTCTCGCAATTCCTCATCATCTGGCTGGGCAACCTGAAAGAGGAAATTCCGTGGTATCTGCTTCGCACCTCCGGCGGATGGGGCGGTATGGGCATCATCTTGGTGGCTTTCAACTTTGTTGTGCCCTTCTTCTTCCTGCTATTGCGCGAGAATAAACGCCGTTATGGGCGTGTCGCGGCAATTGCCTGGATTATCATCGTAGCGCGCTACATCGAACTGTATTGGTTCATCGCCCCCACATTCAGCGCACAACTGACTTTCCACTGGCTCGATTTGACGCTGCTGGTGGGCATCGGCGGCATTTGGATGTCTCTTTTCTTGTGGCAATTGAAGCAGAAACCGCTTTTGCCGGAATATGACCCTCGTATGGAGGAGGAAAGCTCGTATGAACACGCAGCAACAGCCGAAGCAATCTAACGCCCCCAAAGCTCGTATCCCCCTCTCCATTTGGATTTTGGGGGGAGGCATCATCGCGCTCATTATTTTTGTCGCCGTCATCATCGGCGCCAATTCGGCGAAAATCCCCACCGTTGATGAAGCCCGTCAGGCGGCGATGGCGACGCAGAGTGATTCCGGCTTGCCCCCCTTGACGGCGGAAGATTTGAAGGCGTTACACGCGCAAGAGGAACAGATTCTGACCAGTTATGGCTGGGTGGATAAAGAAGCCGGTATCGTGCACATTCCCATTGACAAAGCGATGGACGTGGCGCTGGAACAAGCGGATTATTATAAACAGTGGGCAGTGGAAGAGAGCGCCACAACCGGCGGTGGCACGGGCGGCGACGCCCAACAGGCGGGTGATGCCGCGCCCGCGCCATCAGCGGCGGAGGGCGAGCAGCTCTTCTATTCGGCGGGGTGTGTTGCCTGCCACGCCGTGGATACTGTGCTGGTGGGTCCGGCGCTCGGCAATCTGTTCGGGGAAGAGACCACGCTGGACAACGGGGAAAAGGTCAAAGTTGATGAAGCGTACCTCCGCGAATCAATTTTAGACCCCAACGCCAAAATTGTAGAAGGTTTCGTGGGCGCGATGCCGCCGTTTGAAGGTATGCTCAGCGATGCCCAAGTTTCGTCGCTCATCGAGTACATAAAATCGCTGAGCAGCGCGCCATAGCCTGAATAATCGTTCAATTTGAAAATGCGCTTTTGTCGCCGGTGGTGGGGCAAAGGCGCATTTTTGTGTGCCGGAAAAATCTTCCGGCAACGGCACAGAAGTAATTGATGCGTCATTGCGAGGGCGTAGCCCGAAGCAATCTCCTGTCCCACCGGCGGGGATTGCTTCGCCTTCGGCTCGCAATGATAGTTGCCATCACTTGCGATTGAACTGCTATCAAATCTTCCAGCAATGATTGACTCACATTCACACACCGCTATAATGCATACGAATCTTTGGATGGAGCAAATACGTGATTTTACAAGTGGCAGTTGCCAAAATAAATAAATATTCCACCCCGGAAAGCGGCGATACCGTGGAAATGGTGGAACGCCCGCGGGGCGGTATGTCTTTCGTGCTGGTGGATGGTCAACGTTCCGGACGCAGTGCCAAACGCATCAGCAACTTAGTTGCCCGCAAAGCCATCGGATTGCTGGCGGAAGGCGTGCGCGACGGTGCGGCGGCACGAGCGGCGCACGATTATTTGGTCACTCACCGGCAGGGAAAAGTGTCCGCCACGCTTAATATCGTCTCGGTGGACATGGTGAGCCGCACGCTGGTGCTTTCGCGCAATAACCATTGCCCGATGTATGTTGTGCGCCCGGACGGCATCACCGTATTGGATGAACCGTCGCAGCAGGTGGGTATCTATCGGAACACCAAGCCCATCGTCACGGAGTTGCCGCTGGCAGCCCCGACGGTGGTGGTTGTTTTCACCGACGGCATCCTCTCGGCGGGTTCACGCCACTCCAAAAAACTGGATGTTCCCGCGCTGTTGGCGGAGGTTTGCCCCGGCGGCGACGCCCCGGCGCAGACGGTCGCCGATGCGCTGTATGAAGCGGCGTACACGCTGGACGACGGTCGCCCGGTGGACGACATCAGCGTGCTGGTGGTGGCGGTGCTGCCCAAAAAAACCATCGGGAACGCCCGACGGTTGCGAGTGGAATTTCCGTTGTGACGAGGTAATTCGGGGATTATGATGTCGCATTGGGGGGTTTTGAGACATGCACACCATGAAGGATGATGTTCGACGACCGCGGGTGGGGGTGGTGGGTCCCTGCGGGGCGGGGAAATCAACCCTCGTTGAACGCTTGCGGGGAAAGTTCAATATTCGTGCCATTTCACAGGAACATTCATATGTGCCGGACATGTGGCGGCGGGTACACCCCACCGACGTGCTGGTGTATCTGGATGCGTCGCTGGAGACCATCGCTCGCCGGCGCAATATTGCGTGGAAGCAAGACCGTCTGGACGCGCTGAACCATCGTTTGCGGCACGCCCGCGCCCACGCCGACCTCTACCTGCCCACCGACGACCTTTCGCCGGCAGAGGTGGCATCGGCGGTGGAAACCTTTCTCGCCGGGCTGTGACCCCATCCCAAAAAACTATTCCAGCATGCGCTGAATTTGCGCCACCACCATTTGGATGGCGGTGGTGTTGTGTCCCCCGCGCGGAATGATGACATCCGCCCATTGTTTGCTCGGCTCCACAAATTCCAGGTGCATCGGGCGCACCGTTTCCAGATATTGCTCAATCACGTGTTCCACCGTGCGCCCGCGCGACGCCACGTCTCGTTTCAACCGCCGAATGAAACGCAAATCATCCGCCGTATCCACATAAATTTTGATGTCCATCAAATCGCGCAGGGCTTTATCTGCGAAGATGAGCATGCCTTCCACCAAAATCACCGGCTTGGGCGCAATTTCCTTCAGTTGGTCGGTGCGGACGTAAGCTGAAAAGTCGTATACCGGCATCGAAATGGTTGCCCCGTGTTGCAGCGCGTGCAGGTGTTCAATCAGTAGCTCGTTTTCCAGCGCGTCGGGATGGTCGAAATTGAGCGCCTTCCGCACTTCCAGCGGCAGGTGGCTCAAATCCCGATAGTATGCATCGTGTTCGATGTACGCCAGCCTGTCGGCGCCGACAGCGTCTAAAATGCGGTGGGCGACGGTTGTTTTTCCGGAGGCGGTGCCACCCGCCACGCCGATGATGATGGGTTTAGGTGTCGGCATTGGTTTCCTCGGATGATGGTTGCAGGGTCAAAAGTTCCGCGGCAAGCTTTTCCGCCGCATCGGCACTGCCCAGCGTTTCGATGGTGGCATCAATGCGGCTGCCGCGCCCTTTGACCACCGCGCTCAATTGCACCGTTACCGGGGCAGGGCGCAGAAATTGTATTCCCCCCAGAAGCAGCAACAGCACGCCGAGCGTCACCGGTATCAATCCCGGCAGACGGTACGCCTGCAACAAAAATCGGTTGGTGATGCTGACCGTTCCGGTCACGCCCAATTGGGGCAGGGAGAACGCCTCGCCATCACGGGCGGCGATTTCCATTTCGCCCGTGTCCGTGTTCCGCGTTGCCAATTGATAGCCGTCGGCGGTGTAGCGGAGTTCCAGCGTTTGCTTTTGCGGGGCATAGGTGAAAATCAGCGGCGCGTCCACCACGTCGAAGGTTCGGGTCAGGGTTTCGGTGGTGTTTTTGCTGTTGAAGGTGATTTTTGCGGTGGGGCGGAGCTTGGGCGGCAGCAGCCACCAGCCGTCCACCCGTTGCCAGCGGTTCAACGACCACGCTTCCGGCGCGCCGCCATCCAATTGCAGATGTATCGTTCCCCCCGCCAACCGTTGATTTGCGTCCGAATGGGGCTGGAATGCGGCGGTGCTGAAGGTGTGCCCGATGAACGTTGTCGGCGCGCTGTGTTCCGTCAGCAGAATTTGCGCGGTGTCGCCAAAAATGGTTTGCAGCGCGATGCCCGCTATCAGCAACACCACGCCCAGCATCGGGGCAATGGGGCGAGCCCAGCCCCACGGGTGGCGCGTTGCCAGCACGGTGGGTTCATCAATTTTTGCAACTTTAAAGCCGGTTTTGCGTAGTGCATTTGCCAACGTTTCCAGCGCCGGGGCGCTTGCTGTGGCTTCACCCGAATCTTTCGGTGCGGCGAGACGGATGGTTTTTTGATGTGTCACGCTGTGCGGGTGCGGTGGCATCGGTGCGGCAGGGTGCGCCGGACGCAGCCGGTTCAGCGCGGCGGGGATGACCTCCGCCAGTTCGAGCAGGCTCATCCACGTTACCAGCGATGCCGGCAGCCAAAACCACAGCGAGCGAAAAATTGCGAATAACCCCAGCCGGTTGAGATATTCATACCCCTGACGAAAGAGTGGCGGTAAATTCGAGACCCACACCACAAATGCGCCCGGCGTGTTCACCGCGGCGGGTTGTTGCGGAATCACCAACGCCAAAATGCCGTCCATCAGCAGTATGGCTATCAGCACGCCAAATAATTTCGGCGATTGCAATATCTGCCGCAGGCGCGAGATGGTGCGGTTGACGGGTGAAATTGTGGCGGGGAGGGAGGATGCCATTGCGATAACCTTTCAAGATGATATACCAAATTTTAGCATGGGATGGGATGTCCGTCTAATCATCCGGCGTTCCGTTTGCCAATCGAACATTTGTTGTATATTTGACTTCTAACAATTTTGGTGTAAATTTTTGTTCCGCTTGCTTGCCAAGCAGAGGGATGAGACGATGATTTTTTCAAAAGCAAAAAAGATTTACCGGGAATTTCCCGTCACATTTTGGACGCTGATGACCGCGCTGTTCATCGACCGTTTGGGGGGAGCGTTGATGTTCCCCTTTTTTGCGCTGTACATCACCCAGAAGTTCGGGGTGGGGATGACGGAAGTCGGCGTGTTGTTTGTGATATTCTCCGCGGCGAGTTTCGGCGGCAGCATTATGGCGGGCGCGCTGACCGACAAATTCGGGCGGCGCTGGATGCTGATTTTCGGGCTGGTGGTGAGCGCGGTCAGCAGTCTGTTGATTATTTTTGTGGACAGTTTGACGGTGCTGTATGTGCTGGCAGGCACGATTGGGCTGTTCTCCGAAGCGGGGGGACCCGCACAGCAGGCAATGGTCGCCGATTTGTTGCCGGAGGAAAAGCATGCCGAAGGGTACGGGATGATGCGGGTGATCGCCAATCTGGCGATGACCATCGGACCCGCGATTGGCGGGCTGCTGGCGGCGCAATCGTATGCGCTGCTCTTCGCGGTTGATGCCGTTTCCAGCATCATCACCGCGGTGGTGGTCTATTTCCTCCTCCCGGAAACCAAGCCGGAAGTGGCGGAACAGGACACGCAGAGTTTGCGCGAAACGCTGTTCGGCTATCGTTTTGTACTGCGAGACGGCGTGTATATGGCATTTCTGCTCATTTCAATCGTGAGCATCATCGTCTACATTCAGATGTACAGCACCCTTTCGGTGTATCTGAATGTGACGCACGGCGTTGAAGCGCAGGGCTACGGCTATATTTTGAGCATGAACGCGGCAATGGTGGTGCTCTTCCAGTTTTGGGTGACGAGGCGCATTGCCCATCGCCCCCCGTTGATGATG
The DNA here is from genome assembly GCA_964570315.1 of uncultured Anaerolineaceae bacterium. GTDB lineage: Bacteria > Chloroflexota > Anaerolineae > 4572-78 > 4572-78 > JANTHQ01. The sequence continues at coordinate 9,803 of CAZMXX010000056.1, forward strand.
CTGGCGCTGGGAACGGCAATTTTCGGTGTGGGATTTTTGATGTACGGCTTTGTCACATCTTTTGTGATGTTTATGGTGGCAATGGCGATTATCACCGTGGGGGAGATGATCATCACCCCGATTGGGCAGGCGTTGGTGGCACGGTTTTCGCCGGAGGATATGCGTGGGCGATATATGGCGATGTACGGCTTCAGTTGGGCGATTCCGTCGGCGATTGGACCGCTGCTCGCCGGGTTGGTGATGGACAATTACGACCCTCATTGGGTGTGGTACGCGGCGGGCATTCTTTCGGTGATAGCGGTGGGGGGATATTTGGCGCTGCACACCACGGTGCAGAATCGTTTGCGCCCCGCAGACCCCATTTCGCCCGCACCGTTGCCCGCCGATTAATCGCCGGTTGCGTTTGACATTCCAGCCAATGGAAGGTATATCATCCCCATAGCTGGAGGTGTGCGATGCAGATAAAAGAGCTTGCCCGGCAAACGGGCGTTTCGGCGAAAACCATTCGCTATTATGAATCGGTGGGGGTGATGCCCCCGCCGCGACGGGGCGAAAATAATTACCGACAGTATGATGCCGCCGATGTTGACCGTTTGCGCTTCATCGCCAGCGCGCGCGGTTTGGGTATTGCGCTGAAGGATATTGCGGAAATTCTGGCGGCGCGGGACGATGGTATTGCGCCGTGTGACCGCGTGCTGGATGTGTTGTCGCACCAGTTGACGGAGATTGACCGCCGCATCGCCGATTTGCTGGCGTTGCGCGAAGTTTTGCAGACGATTCAGCAGGAGGGCGCGTCCCTCCCGCGCGATGATGTGGCAGGCGACCATTGCGTGTGCTATTTGGTGAAAACATACCGGCAATCGGGGGACGTGGTGATTGACCCGCCCTTCGCGCTGGCGGAATGAAAAACACCCCCGTGTGCGCGGGGGTGTTCGGTTTGGCGGGAAATTATTTTTCGACCCGCTCTTTCACTGCCGCGACGAACCCGGCAAATAGCGGATGCGGGCGGTTGGGGCGGCTTTTAAATTCGGGATGGAATTGACTGCCCATCATGAACGGGTGGTCTTTCAGTTCCGCAATTTCCACCAAATTCCCATCGGGGGAGATGCCGCTGTACACCAGCCCCGCCCGCGCCAATTCAGCGCGGAAACGGTTGTTGAATTCCCAGCGGTGGCGATGCCGCTCGTGGACGGTGTCGGCATCGTACAGCGTGGCGGCTTTACTGCCCGCCAGTAATTGGCACGGATATGTGCCCAGCCGCATCGTGCCGCCCATATCTTCCAAATCCCGCTGATTGAGCATCAGGTCAATGATGGGATAGGGCGTTTTGGTGTCAAACTCGGTGGAGTTGGGGGCAGGGGAGTTGAAATGATGGCGCGCCAGTTCGATGCACATCACCTGCATTCCCAGACACAGCCCCAGATACGGCACGTTGTGTTCGCGGGCAAAGCGCGCGGCGACGATTTTCCCCTCGATGCCGCGATAACCGAAGCCACCCGGCACGACGATGCCGTCCACGGTTTCCAGCTTGTCCAATTCGCGCCCGTGTTCCAGGTCTTCCGAGTTGATCCACTCAATTTCCACTGCGCGGTTCTGATGCACGGCGGCGTGTTGCAGCGCCTCGTACACGCTCATGTAGGCGTCTTTCAGTTCCACATATTTGCCCACAATTGCCACGCGGATTTTTTCTTTTTCCCGTTTGATTTCCGCCACCAATTCGCGCCACTCTTTCAAATCGGGTTTCCCCACGGGCAGCCGCAATGCCGACAAAAGATAATCGCCGAACCGGGCTTCTTCCAGCATCAGCGGCACTTCATAAATTGTATCGGCGGTGGTGAGCGCGACGATGGCTTCGCGGTCAACGTCGCCGAAGAGGGCGATTTTGTCGCGGATTTCGTCGGAGATGGGGAAATCAGAGCGGCAGAAGATGGCATCGGGCTGAATGCCGATGCCCCGCAGTTCGCGGACGCTGTGCTGGGTGGGTTTGGTCTTCAGCTCGCCGGTGGTGCCGAGGTGGGGGAGCAGGGTGACGTGGATGTAAAAGGTGTTGTCGTGCCCCTCTTCTTTGCGCATTTGGCGGATGGCTTCCAGAAAGGGGAGACTTTCGATGTCGCCCACCGTGCCGCCGATTTCCACGATGACCACATCCGCGCCGCTCTCTTTGGCAACCCGGCGGATGCCCGCTTTAATCATATTGGTCACATGGGGGATGACCTGAATCGTTTTGCCCAGATAATCACCGCGCCGCTCGCGGGCAATTACTTCCGAATAGACCTGCCCGGTGGTGAGATTGCTGGAGCGGTACAAATTTTCGTCGATGAACCGCTCGTATGCGCCCAAATCGAGGTCGGTTTCCGCGCCGTCTTCCAGCACAAAAACCTCTCCGTGTTCGTAGGGACTCATCGTGCCGGGGTCAACATTGATGTACGGGTCGAGCTTTTGCGCCATCACCGAAATGCCCCGGCTTTTCAAAATGCGCCCGATGGACGCGGCGGCGACACCCTTTCCCAGTGATGAGACGACTCCGCCCGTGCAGAAAACATATTTTGTCATAATGCCATCCTCATTTTAACAATAAAACAACGCTGTCAAAGATAAAACAGCGTTGCGTTGGTGCAGGTTATGAATGAAAGGTCAAGCCGCCTGATTTTCGGGGTCGGGTGGGGTCAGCGGAATTTCATCGGGGAAAGCTTCATCCAGTTCCCGAATAATCTGCGAGAGCACTTCTTCCGCCGTCCCTTCCCGCTCTTGCGGGGGACTCCAGCGAAACATCACCGTGCCTTCCATCCCGTGCAGTTTGGCGGCTTTGTTCATCGCCTCCAAAAAACGGGGTGAAAGTTCCGCCGATTTCTGCCCGTTGATGTCCGTGGCGCGCACGCGCATCGGCAAGTGGTTCCAATATAAAATCTGATACGTTGCCATAGGCTATACCTTTAATGGACTTCCGATGTTCAATAGTCTCCCTCTTGGGTGTTGTTGCGAGACAGCCGTTAAATTCACCGCGAAGCCGCCAAGCTCACAAAGAAAAACTTGGTCTTCTTTGCGCCCTTGCGGTTTATTTTGTCGCTGTGACCACTCGCAACACTCAACGGGGGACTACCCGATGTTCCCAAATCCCGTAAAACAATCATACTTGATTCAGCCCAAACGTCAAATTTAAGGCAATGCGGCGCGCGCAAATTGCCAGCTTGCCCGACAATGGTTATCATTAAAACAGATGAAATCACACAGGCTGAGAATTGAGGCTTTATGAACGAATGGAATCGCGTTGTGACCCTTTCTGAGGGCACGGCAATGGTTGTGACCGATTTGCATGGTGATTGGGATTTGTATCGCCGCTATCGTGACTTCTTCATCGCCCGGCATACCGCCGGAGAGGTGCAATACCTTGTTTTCACCGGCGATTTGATTCACGCCCACACCGCCGATGCGGATGACCAATCTTTGCAAATTGTCCTCGATGTGATGCAGCTCCAAACCACATATCCCGGCGCGGTGATCATGTTGCTGGGCAACCACGAAATGGTGCATATTTATCATGTACCCCTCTCGCGGGGGAGTCGGGTTTACACACCGGCGTTTGAAGCGGCGCTGGGCGATTACCGCGAAAGCGTCCTTTCTTTTTTTCGCACGTTGCCCTTCTTTGTGCGCACCGGTGCGGGGGTGTCCATAACCCATGCGGGGGCAGCGGCGGCGCTCACCGTGGATGACAATGCCGCGCAGGTATTTTCGTTCCACCACCGGCACATTTTCGAGCGGGTGAACGAAATTTTGCACGCCACCGATATTGAACGGTTGCGGCAGGGCTATGCCAGATTCGCCGGCGTGCCGTATGATGTGCAGGCGGAACGGTATCTGGCGGTCTCCGGGCGCGATGACCCCCGTTACGATGAACTTTTGTGGGGCGTGTACGCCGGCACCGACCCCGCTTTTGAACTGCTGTGGGATGCGCTGTTCACCCGTTGCGAAAAGGAATACGGCAAAGGGGATTACGGCATTTTCCTGAATGCGCTGCTGGTGAAATTGTCGCACCGGTTTGAGCCGCAACAATTTTTGGTGGCGGGACATATGCCCGTGTCGAAAGGGGCGCGGGTGGTGGCGCGGCGACATCTGCGGGTTGCCAGTGGCGCGCACGCCAAACCGCCCGCCTCCGCGCAATATCTGTTGTTCGATGCGGGAAAACCCGTCCCGAGCATGGAGCGGTTGAAAAAGAATCTGCACTCTATTTTTGAAACCTGAATTTGGGATGAGGTAAATGAAGCTTTGGTAGGGGTTATTTTTGACTGATGAAACAAAATATACCCAAAGGGTCGAAGGCAAATACCCGTGTTCGTTTTGCGTAGGGACAGAGCATTGCTCT
>CAZMXX010000057.1:0-14115 GCA_964570315.1 uncultured Anaerolineaceae bacterium
GAGCGACGCCACCCAGCCGCTTCTGCCGGTGACGCTGGCGAATGACGCCGCCCGGCAAAAAAAGAATGTCACGCTGGCGCTGCACCTGCCCGGCAAACGCCACCTGCCCGCCCACACGCTCAACCCGGCGGTGGAACTGCTGCTCGTCACGGAAGATGGGAGCATCGGGCATCGGGGTAACTTTTGGCAGCGGCTCGCTCCGCTCATCTCGTGGGCGGATTGGCTGGGCGCAACGGGAACCCGTCCCTTTTTCCGCGCCCTGAAAGCCGCTATCAGCCAAAATTTGTTGATACCTGTTGATGGTTACGCGCAAATTCTCATCGCCGACGCCCCCCTGCACATCTGCGGCACAGGGGCGTGCGGGTATTGCCCCGTGCCCACCGCTCACGGCATCAAATTGGCGTGCGCCGATGGTCCCGTTTTCGATTTGACGGAGGTGACGTTTGATGATTGAACTGGCGCCCCGGCACAAAATCGGATTGCCCGTTGCCGCGCCGGTGATGCCCGCCGCCGGTTTTTGGGGCTACGGGCAGAATCGGTATGCCCCGCTGATTGATGCCGCCCGCTTCGGCGCACTGGTCACCAACCCCATCACCCTCCGTCCGCGCCGAACTGCGCCCGCCATCACCGAAGTTTCGGGCGGGGTGATTTTTCACGCGCCGCCGGGAAATTTCGGGGTGAAGAAAATCATTCGGGCGCACAAAAAATTCTGGCGCGGCAGCCCCGTCCCGGTGATTGCCCACCTGCCCGCCGACGCCCCCGACGACCTGCGCCGCACCGCCCGCGCGCTGGAGAGCACGGGGCATATCGCCGCATTTGAAATCGGGTTCACCCCCGATGATTCGCCCGGCGATATTCGGGCGTGCCTGCACGCGGTGATGCGCCACAGCGAACTGCCCCTGCTGGCGAAAATCCCGGCGGCGGCGGGATTGGATGCCCCGGCGGCGGCGCTGGACGCGGGCGCGGATGCGCTGGTGCTGGCGGTGTCGCCCCCGGCGGGCGCGGTGTCGGCGGCGGGAGAAATCATCAACGGCGAATTTTTCGGGCTGGGCATCGTCCCCGGCGCGCTCCCCGCCATTGCCCGCATGCGGGCAACCTTCCCCGATGTGCCGTTGATTGCCGGGGGCGGCATCCACACCCCCGCCGAGGCGCAAATGTATCTGCGGGCGGGGGCAACGGCAGTACAGCTCGATACCATCATTTTCATCAACCCGATGCAGGTTCAAAAAATTTTGGAGGCACTGGCATGACCATCCAACCGTTGCGTTTTCCCGAAAATTTTCTGTGGGGCGTGGCTTCGGCGGCGCATCAAAATGAGGGGAACAACCGCAATAACGATTTCTGGCAGTGGGAACAGGCGGGGCACGTGCATGACGGAACCACCAGCGGGCTGGCAACCGATTGGTGGAACGCGGCGCGCGGACGGGCGGAAAGTGATTTCGCCCGCGCCGCCGAGTTGGGATTGAACACGCTGCGGCTGTCGCTGGAATGGAGCCGCATCGAACCGGCGGAAAATCGGTGGGATGATGCCGCCATTGACCGCTACCGCCAATTGTTGACCACTCTGCGAACATTGCACATCACGCCGATGGTGACGCTGCATCATTTCACCAACCCGTTGTGGCTGGCGGAACGCGGCGGCTGGCTGGCGGCGGATGTGGTTGCCCGTTTTGAACGCTATGCGGCGCACGCGGTGGACGCGCTCGGCGATTTGGTTGACCTGTGGTGTACCATCAACGAGCCGATGGTGTACGCCTACCTCTCGCATCTGGTGGGCGATTGGTCGCCGGGGCGGCACAATTTTCCGCAAACGTTCAAAGTCGCCGCCGCCATGACGCTCGCGCACCGTGCCGCCGAGAAAACCATTCACGCCCGCCAACCGCACGCGCGCGTGGGGCTGGTCAAACACCAACCGATTTTCGACCCGCTGCGCGACCATCGACCGGATAAAATGGTGGCGGGTTGGCAGGAAACGTTATTCAACCGGCGAATTTTTCAGGCAGTTTATGAAAATCGGCTTCATTTTCCGCTGAATTTTTTTGCGAAGGGTATCGCCGCCGGGCAGGAAGATTTCATCGGCATCAATTATTACGGGCGGCACACGGTGAAATTCAGTTTGCGCGCGCCGTTCACCATGTTCGGGGAGGCGGTCATCCCGCCCTATGCCGAAATGTGGGCTGAGCCGTGGACGGACCGCGAAGTTTACCCGCACGGGCTGTATCGGGTGTGCATGGCGGCGGCGAAATACAAAAAACCCATCTTCATCACCGAAAACGGGTTCGCCGACGCCGACGATGTCCGCCGCCCGCACTTTTTGCTGACGCATCTGGCGGCGCTGCATCGCGCCATTCAAGCGGGCGCGGATGTGCGCGGCTATTACCATTGGACTTTTGTGGACAATTACGAATGGGTGGAAGGATGGTCAACCCGTTTCGGGCTGATTGCGCTGAATCCCGAAACGCAGGCGCGCACCCCCCGACGCTCGGCGGGGATGTTCAGCGCGATTGCCCGCGCGAATGCCATCACCCCGGAAATTGTGGCGGAATTCGCCCCGGACGCGATGGATGCCGTGTTCAGCCAAAAATAACGCGCCACAGCGGGGGGAGCAGGATGAGCAATCCGACGACCACCGCCGCGACTGCCAGCACCAGCACCGAACCCGCCGCCGCATCTTTGGCAATTTTCGCCAGCGGATGGAACTCCGGCGCCACCAAATCCACCACCGCTTCAATGGCAGTGTTGATGATTTCGGCGGCGAAAACCACCCCGATGGTGAGCGCCAGCACCGCCCAATCTGGCGCGGGCAGACGAAGCCACACTCCCAACAAAAGCACCGCCACGGTGATGGCGGTGTGAATTTTCGCGTTGCGCTGAGTTTTGAGCGTATGCCAAATTCCGGCAAAAGCGTACCGGAAACTGTGCCACACCGATTCGGCGCGCATAGGGTCAATCTCCTTCGGTCGGTTTTACATACGCCAGATTATTGCGGCGAAGAATTTTTGTCTGAACTTCCCACATCCGGCGTTTTTCGGCAGGCGTGTGGTGGTCGTACCCCAACAGATGCAGACACCCGTGCACGGTCAACAGCAGGATTTCATCGGTGGCGGTATGCCCCATCGCCGCCGCCTGCCGCGTCGCCGTCGGGGCGGAAATGATGATGTCCCCCAGATATGGCGGCGCGTCGGGCAGGACGAACCCATCATCGCCCCCGTCCTGTGCGGCGAAGGAAAGGACATCGGTGGGCGCGTCCACCCCGCGATAATCCCGATTCAACGCCCGCACCGCATCATCGGTGGTCACCACAATGCTCAGCGCCCCCGCCGTGACGCCATCCGCCGCCAGCGCATCGGCGGCAATGGCGGTCAGTTGGTCGGCGGTGACAAGCGATTGAAACGCGGGGTCAATGTCGGTGGTAATATCGAACATCATTCTCTCTGCACGGTATAGCGCGATTTCGCCGCGCCGGGGTCGGTTTGCTGTTCCAGCGCGGGACCCGAACTTTGAACCGCCAGCGGGAGCGGCGGCACGTCGGCGGGCGTTTTCTGCCCTTCCTGCCCCGGATATTTGATGCGCGGATGCGACACGCCCTTCAGCAATTCGATGAAGGCTTCACGGATTTGTTCCAAATCGCGCATGGTCAAATCACATTCATCAAACTGCCCCGATTTGATGCGGTTCTGAATGGTGCGCCGGACGATTTCCTCGATTTCCGCGCTGGATTGCGGCTGCACCGAGCGCACCGTCGCTTCGCTGGCATCGGCGAGCATGAGGACGGCGGTTTCTTTCGACTGCGGTTTGGGACCGGGATATTGAAAAGCGGCGCGGTCAACTTTCGATTCATCGCCACCGGCAGCTTCCACCGCTTGGAAATAAAAATAGCCCACCAAATCCGAGCCGTGGTGTTCGGCGATGCAGGCGCGGATGACGCGGGGCAAACGGTATTTTTTCGCCAGCTTCAAGCCGTCGGTCACATGGCTGATGATGATTTTCGCGCTGGCTTCCGGCTCCAACGGCTCATGCAGATTCGTGCCGCCGGGCGGACTGTTTTCAGTGAAAAAGTAGGGGCGCATAATTTTGCCCACATCGTGATAATACGCCCCCACGCGGCAGACAAAAGCATTCGCGCCGATGCGCTCGGCGGCTTGTTCCGCCAAATTGCTCACCAGCAGGCTGTGATGGTACGTGCCGGGGGCGCGGCGCAACAACTCGGTGAGCAGGGGGTGCGTCGGGCGCGAAAGTTCCAGCAATTGCAGGTAGGTGGTCACTTCGGTGAAGCCGCCGACGGCGAAGAAGAGGAGCAGCGCCACCCCGGCGGACAACACCCCGCCGAGCAATCCGCCACCCAAACGGGTGAACATGTCGGCGAGTTCAAAGTTGTTCGCCACCAGCCGGAACATCAAAATGACGGCGATGTTGCTGAGCGCGGCATAAACGCCCGCCCACAACAGCGAGGTGACTTGCGCCATCCGCCCGATGGTGAGCGCCACCACAAAACCGGCGACCAGCACGTACACGAACATTTCCAGCGAATTGCCGGTGACATACGCCTCAATAATTCCCATAAAAACGGTTGCCACCACGGCGAGTTGCGCATCAAATAACGATGCCATGACCAATGTCAGCGCCGCCATCGGCATGGCATAGCGCAGCAACAGGTTATCTGTAGCGGTGATGCGCGCGCCCACCATGAAAATCAACAACAGAATCACCATGACGGCAACATGCTGATTATTTTCCAGCAGGGGCGGATGATATTTGACCAGATAAAATGCCAAAAAAGCGGTGAAAAGGAGTACCCATAAAAACGTGGTCAGAATTTTGAGCCACTGATTGTCCGTCTGTTGCAGCCCCATCGCTTGCAGCGCTTCGATGGTCTCGGCGTTGATGCGCTCGCCCTGCCGCACCACCACTTCGTTTTTTTCCAGCGTGCGCAAAACCGGGGTGACGGCGGCGCGGGCATCTTCGCGGGCTTGCTTAGTGCGGTCTTCATCCACAAAAGTGTTTGGTTGCACCAAATCTTCGGTGATGGCGGCGATGACGTCGGCTTCGGTTTTGGGGACATCGGAGGAGATGAGCAAATCCAGGCGGCGGCGCACGCTGATGAGTTGACTTTCGCGGATTTCGGCGCGCATGGCGTCATCCAGCACCGAGCGGACTTCCTGTTTCGCGTCGAGCCACAGGGTATCGCTCAGGTTCAGGATGGCGGCGGCTTCCTCGCGGGTGAAGGTTATCGGCTGGATTTTTTGAATCCAATCCAGTTTTTCCGTCGCCGAAAGATTGGGGTCGGCGCGCACAGCGTCCAGAAATGCCAGTACATCATCGGCAATGGCTTGCTGGGTGCGCGCCACGGCGGGGTCGGGACGACGATAGATGTCCGTCACCTGATTTTCCGCGCGGTCTTTGGCGGCTTCCGTGCCGATGGCGCTTTCATAGGTGATTTTTTCGGGGGAGATGATGTCTTCCGGGGCGATGTCGCCGACGCTAAGTTGGGCGATATTGCTGGAAAAGAACTGCGACAGTTGGAGTTCCAAGATGGCGGTGGAAAGCAGCACAAACGCCAGCGCGATGCTGAGCAGTTTGATGATGTCTCGGCGGGAGAACGGCGCTGTTGCCCGCGCGGTCGAACGGGAGAGTTGAAATGACATACAATACCCCTCGACGGGCTATCCGAGCAATTCGCGTACAATTTTACTGATGCGTTTCCCGTCGGCAACCCCTTTGAGGTCTTGCGAGAGACGTTGCATCACTTTGCCCATCCCTTTCATATCCGAAACGCCCAGCTCGGCGATGACGGCAGTGGCGCGCTCGGTGATTTCCGCGTCCGAAAGCTGACGCGGCAGATAGGCTTCGATGATTTCCAGCTCCGCCTGCTCTTCCGCCACCAAATCGTCCCGATTTGCCGCCCGGTACTGTTCGATGGAATCGCGGCGTTGTTTCGCCTGTTTGGCAATCACGTCCAGAATTTCGGCATCGGTCAGCGGTTTGCCCGCATCAATCTCTTTATTGCGCACCGCGCCGCGCAAAAGCCGCACCGTTTCCCGGCGTACCGTATCGCCCGATTTCATCGCCGCTTTCAGGTCTTCGTTCAATTTTGTACGGATGTCCATGGTTCCCCTTGCAAATCGTGGTTAGGTGTCAGTGAGTTGATGAGTGATACTAATTCGTTCCAGTCGAAGGGCTTTTGCAGAAAGCCCTGTGCGCCCGCCTCCATAACCTGCCGGCGGCGGTCAATGCCGGAGGTGAAGATGACTGGAATCTTTTCACCACCGGCAGATTGCCGCAGATTTTCCAGCACATCCAGCCCGGACTTTGCACCCAAATGATAATCGAGCAATATCAAATCCGGCTGGGTTGTCTCGATTGTGGGTACAATTTTCTTTTCATCTGTTAACGACGCCGCTTCAAACCCGTGCAACGCCAACACTTTGGCGATTAATTGGCAGGTGAGCGGTTCATCATCCACAATTAATATTTTGGTTGCATTCATAAGCTGTTTTCCGGCAACAGTCATCTGTCACCGCAATCCAGCTAAATTATACCACAGGGAACATGGGTGTGCCAACCCGTCGCCGAAATCAGGGCGCGTTTCAACTTTTAGGCGGCATTGAGGAAAACTCGTTGCCATACGCATCAACGAACAGGGATTTCGCCTCGAATTAAAATTCGGTAGTGGTTATTTTTGACTGATGAAATAAAATATACCCGAAGGGTCGAAGGCAAATACCCGTGTTTGTTTTGCGTAGGGACAGAGCAATGCTCTGTCCCTACCGGCAAATGATTTCCGGCAGTCAATTTGAACCACCACCTAAAATTCAAGGTTAATTGTTGCCTTCTGAACTTGGGCGACCACAAGGGTCGACCTTACGAATGAACGAACAGCCCACTTGTTTTCGCCTAAAAACTGAAATGCCCCCCGAAATCAGGGGGGAATGCCGGACAATCGGGATGATGTTTTAAGCGGCATACAGGTCTGCCCGCGTCAGGGGGACTTCCGCCCGCCCATCATCGTTTTTGGACAATAGCGCTTGGAAAACGTTAATCAGTCCGCTTTCAAACCCTTGCGCCGAGACCGCCATGTACAGCCGCCATGTGCGATAGGTGCGCTCATCGGTGAGGCGCAACGCCTCCGATTGCCGCGTTTCCAAATTGCGAACCCAATGCCGCAGGGTCAGGGCGTAATGTTCACGCAGATTTTCCACGTCGCGCACTTCAAAGCCGATTTGCTCGGCGACGTCCAATGCGTGGCTCACCGGCACCAGTTCGCCATCGGGGAAAATGTAGCGGGGGATGAACTGCCCGCGTTGGAAAACGGTGCGCTCAAACCAGTTCGGCAGGGTTCTGTTCTGAAGGGCAATGCCGTGATTCAAAAACAAGCCACCCGGACGAAGAACGCGGAAGGCGTGCCGGAAATACTCCGGTAATTTCTCCCGCCCCACATGCTCGAACATACCCACACTGACAATTTTGTCGAAGGGTTGGGAGGTGTCAAGGTCACGGTAGTCACGCATTTCAATTTTGGCATGTCCGGTCAGCCCGGCACGTTGAATCCATGTCTGTCCGTATTCGGCTTGGGGCTGGCTCAGGGTGATGCCGGTGACGTGCACACCGTATTTTTCGGCGGCATGAACCACCAATCCGCCCCACCCGCAGCCGATGTCGAGCAGACGGTCGCCGGGTTGCAAACGCAACTTGCGGCAGATGTGCTCCAGTTTCGCCGCTTGGGCAGCATCCAAATCGGTTTCACGGGTGGGAAAATAGGCGCACGAATAGGTCATCCACTGTCCGAGGAACAGGCGGTAGAAGTCGTTGCCGACATCGTAATGGTAGCTCACCGCCGCGCGGTCGCGCTCGCGCGAATGCCGCCGCCCCCGCAAGCGAGCGGGTTGGCGACCGTGCCGATAAACTTTCTCCGGCTCGGTGGCAGGCAAAGAGCGGACCTGTCGCGCCAGAGAGATCCAGTCCCGTGTCGTCAGGCGTTCAAACGCCATACCAATCGTCATCGCGGCGACAATATCTCCTTCAATGTCGAAGTCGCCGCGCAGATACGCCTCTGCCAGCGTCACTTCGCCGGGCGGGAAAAACATACGCCGCAACGCGCCGGGATGGTTGAGTATCAACCTGAAACGGGGTTCAAAATCAATTTTCGCGGGAAAAGTTTGTCCATCCCACAAAGAAATAGCAAAATCGTGGACGGACTGAGGTTCAAACAGTTTTCTGAAGATAGAGAGGGTGGTTTCAGCCGCATTGTGCGACCCAACCTTAACCAGTGGGGATGTAGTTTGTGTTGTCATCGTCTTTTTGCCTCCTTTTTGCGATAAAAGCAATGACCGGGTTACAAACGATTTTTTCCCACCATCAATTCCGGATGATATTCTTTTGTCTGAGGGAAGCGACAAGCCATCTTCCGGCAACAGGTGCGGACAAAATCACTCGTCTATGCCGCTCACATCGGAACCGGCACAAGAACCTTTGTCCACATCGGTTGTCTTCCTCTCTTGGGCGACATGGTAGGCAGCGGGTCGGCGTATGTCAAATTTCTATTTTGATTTGGTGTATCAATGCGGGATAAAGCTATGGGGATTTTTTGCGGCTGAGCCACCAGCCCGCCGCCAAAAAGAGGAACGCCAGCGCCGAGATTCCCGCGCCGAGGCGGAAGGTCAACGGTGAAAAGACCATCGTCACCGTGTGCTCCCCCGCCGAAACGGGCACGGCGCGCAACACGCCATCCACCCGCGTGATGGGGGTCGGCGTGCCGTCAACGGTGGCGCGCCAGCCGGGATAGTCTATCTCCGACAGCACCAGCAAGCCGTTGGTGGCGGCGTTCACCCGCACCGAAAGCCGGTCGGGGGCGAAAGTGGTCACGGTGGCGGATTCGGCGGCGGGGTCGGCGGATGGGGCGAGCGCCCAATTTGCGGGCGTGCCGCGTTCCACCAGCGCCATCGCGCGCGGCTCGAAAGCGGGGTCGGTGAGCCGAGCCATCATCGTTTCCGGCGGCACACTTTCCACTCGATGCACCAGCCACGCGCGCGGCGCAGGGTCATCGAGCCGGTGAACGTAGGTTGTGCCATCCGCCGCCGGTTCGGAAAAAATGACGGTGGACGGGGCGTACAATTCCTGCCGCCAAGTGATGACATACCGGACGTTCAGCAGTTCCCACGCCCGCTCGATGCGCATCGGCGGGGAGAGGAAGGCTTCATAGCGCGCCAAGCGGAGCGGGCTGGCGCCCCAAATATCCTGCAATTGAAACGGCACGCCGTAATTATCGTACAGCCGAAATTCGTTGTACACCCGAAAAACGGTCCGCTCGCCCGCGTCGGTTTTGATGGCGGCGACGGCGGCGGGCATACGGGTGTGCCATTCGGGGGGTTGGGGGTAGAGATTATTTTTCCAATTGACCGAAAACAGGTCGAAGACCAGCAGTGCGACGATACCGAGCAGCAGGGTTCGGGATGGCACATTGCTGGTTACGCGCAAAATCACCCAAAAGAGCGCCAGCACCAGCGTCAAAAACACCGACCGGTTCAGCAGGGTGTAAAATTGGCTGTCGGGTGTCCAGCCGGTGCTGTTCAGCCCGTAGAAAAAAGCAATCATCAACCCCACGCCGCCGAGCGTCAACCAGCCCGCCAACCGCGCGAAACCGTCCGGCACGCCGCGCCGCAATCGGCTTGCCCCATACCCTGCCAGCACCGCCAGCGAAAACGCCACCACAAACGCCCAGCGTTCCTGCCCGCGAAAGATGGAAAATCCCGGCACGGAAAGGTAAAGGGGCGAATAGAGAAAGGTATTGCCCCCAAACGAGATGAGCAGCGCCAGCGCGCCCCAGCCCGCCCAAAACACGGTGAAGCGGTTGCGCATCCAAAATGCCGCCAGCAGCGCCAGCAGCAACCCCGCCCCGCCGACATACAGCGGCGAGTATTGGCTCACCACGCCGGGCAACAACAGTTGAAGCGCATCGGTGAGCGGGAAACCGCCCGCCATTTTGTCGTACACCCCCGCCGCCCGCACCGACAGCCGGGTATATTCCACTGCCGGGAGCAACTGCACCGCCGCCAGCGCGAATCCGAGCGCGATGGGGATGAGCAGATAGATGCTATTGCGTAAAATATATTGCGTAAAACGTATTGCGTGATGCGTGATGCGTGATGCGTGATGACCTTCCGCAAGCCGGTCATCTTTCATTTTTTGCGTTTTGAATTTTACATTTTGAATTAAAATTCCATACGCCACCATCGTGTACCCCACCAGCATCCAACTTTGGGGATGACCCGCCAGCAGGGCGAGTCCCCACGCTGTCCCCGCGGCGAGCAGGTCGCGCAGGTTGGGCGAGGGGCGCAGGGTTGTCTCAGCAGGGGTGCGGCGCAAAAATGCGCGGTCGATGAAAAAGAGGATGAGCGGCAGCCAGACATCCACTTCCAGCACCGCCAACTGCTGCGACGGGTAGCCGGTGAGATAGCCGCCAAAAGCGAAGACCACCGCCGCTACCACGCCCGCCCCGCGCGATTGGGTCACTCGGCGGGCGAAAAGGTACATGAACGCCGCCGCCAGCCAAAAATGGAAGATGGCTTCCAGTTCCAGCGCAAACAGGCTGAAGCCCCCCGCCGCGCCGGAAATCACCAGCGTCAGCAGGCTGAAGGGATACAGCACCGCGCTCTGCGCGTCCGCCCAAAAAGGCGACCCCGCGAACGTGTACGGATTCCACAACGGCAGATGACCCGCGCTCAGTTGGCGCGCCTCAAAGGTGGCAAATGCCCAAAACTGCGCCGGAAAATCGCCGGGAAGGTACGACTGGCGGTCGGCGGCGTTGGGGGTGATGAGCCGCCAATGGAAAAGCAGCACCAGCGCGAGCAGTCCGGCGAGGATCAAAATATCAGGTTTCAGGTTTCGAGTTTTAGGTTTCAAGGTTTTCAGCGGTCAGTTTTTAGTTTTCAGCAGTCAGCGGTCAGTTTTCAGCGGTCAGAACGTTTCACGCATCACGTTTCACGCAATACGTTTTCAAGACTCGTCACTCGTCGTTCGTCGTTCGTCATTCGTCACTCGAATTGTTCCCAACTCGATTGCGTCCCGTCCGTCCGGCGAAACGAGCCGCGCGCCGTCGGTGGGGCGATACATCCCCGCCACCAGCCGGTATTCGCCCGGCTGAGCGGTTTTCGGCACAACCAGCCCGTGCCGGTCGGTGATATTTTCGCCCGCCTGCCAATCACGGGTGGGGCGATAGCCGCCCTGCGGGGCAGAATCGTTCTGCGCCACCGGCACACCATCCCCGCCGAGCAATTGCACGAAAACAGAAAAATCTTCACCGGGGGCAACGATGGCGCGCCAATCCAGCGCCACGGGCAGCACATCCCCCGCCGAAATGCTCGCGGGGAACGCCGCCGCATCCAATTGTACCACATTCCCCAGCGAAACGCCGAGCGGCACACGGGGCAAATCGCCCGCCGTGCCATAGCGCACCAGCCGCGTGTCATCGGCAAACCAATCATCCGTGGCTTTGAAAGCGTGTTCCGCCAACCATTGTTCGGCGCGGTTGTCCGGTTGCGCGGGCTGCCAGCCGACCGTCGCCAGCCAGACCTGCCCCTGCCCCGCCGCCAGTGCATTTTCCAGCAGCGGGAACGCCGTCGGCGGCAGTGGGTCCACACTCTGCGCGAAGCCAAGCAGCGGCACACGGGCTTTAAAACGGTTCATCGGCAGGTGATAGCCGTACTGCGCCACGGTGACGACCGGGGCGGGCGCGGTCTCCGCCGCCGCGTTGAACGCGGTCACATACCCGCCATCGGGCGCGCCGAATTGGCGGGTATCGGTGCGATAGTATCGCGCCAGCAGAAAATAGCTCGCCGCCAGCGTCAGAATCGCCATTCCCGCCGGCAACATCCGCGCGCGCCGGTTTCGCGCCGCAGCAGTCTCCGAGTGTGTCGGCGGGAATTGCTGCGCTTCGCTCGCAATGGCAACCGCCGGCATCCTTTTTTCGCCCCAAACGAGCCACCACAGCAGCCAGCCCGTCGCCAACACCAGCGCAACGCTCACCCCGAAGGCAACGCCATCGAACTGCCCCGGCTGCCACCAAATCAGGTCGGAATTTTCCACCGACCAGTTTCGCAACTGTCCGGCAATCTGACTGGTGGAAAAATCGTACAGCGCGGCGGTCTTTTCCAGAAAAAATTCGCCGCCGAATTGAGCTTGCAGTTTCCCCAAAAAGACCCAGGGGTTGATGGCGATTCCCAGAATTTGGATAGAGAAAGAGAGTGTCATTAAGGCAACAACTGCCCAAGATGAAGCCGATTTTCGTAATTCGTAATTCGTAATTCGTAATTCCTGAATGATGGGCGCAAGTGAAAGTGTCAGCATCGGCACGATGGGAACCATGAAGCGCGACCCCCACGACAGCCCTTCGCCGCTTGCCCACGCCGAAAAAAGGAGTACGGTGATGCCCACCACGCCGCCGATGAGCCAACTTTCGGCGGGGCGGGTTTTGCGCAATTGCCACCAGCCGGGCAACGCCAGCACCAGCACGGGGGAATAGATGAACAATCCCCGTAGCGGGCTGAAAAGCAATTTATACAGTCCCAGCAGAATGTTGGGGGTGAAAATGCTCAAATCGTAACCCGTTTGCAGCGGGTTGCCCGACCGCGCCCAGTTGTACCAGCCGAAAATCGCGCCCGCCAGCGCCGCGCCGCCGATGAAAAGCATCACGGGGGCGATGACATTTTTATTTCTCGCAAAGGCGCAAAGGCGCAAAAACCCGAAAATATTTTTCCATCCGGCATGCATATTTTCAGATTGCGTCTCTGCGTCTTGGCGCGAAAATTCTTGTTTTTTCAGCACCGCCAACAGATACAGCCCGAAGACCGCCAGCAGGAGCAGGTTGTTCGCCCGCGCCAGCACGGTCAATCCGCCGAAAAAACCCGCCGGCGCCAAAAGCCAAACGCGACGAGTGCGGGAAAATCGCAGTAACAGCACGAAAGTCAGCATCAGCAAAAAACCCGCCAGCGTGCCGCTGAACAGATATTTGGCATACACCCAAGCGATGGTCGCCAGCCCGAAGACCAGCGCCGTGAGCGCGGCGGTTCGCGCGGAAAAGCCGAGTTCGCGGGCGGCGGCGGCAATCAGTGCGCCGGTCAGCGCGGTGAGCAGGGCGTTCAGCAGCGAAACCGTCTGCAACATCCCCAGTCCGGGCAGCACCAGCGCCAGCCAATAAAGCGGCGACTGCGCCAGCGAGAGCGCCAATCCCTTTTTGGAATAGACGTGCCCGTCCGCGCCGAAAAAGCCCTGCGCTTCCGACGGGGTGGTCGTCCACTGCGTCCACGCGATTTGGTCGGTGTGCAGCGCGCCGAATTTCACCAGATTCTCGGTGACGGCAAAGGTGGACACTTCATCCACCGAGTGGAAACCGCCGCGATAGCTGAGCAGATACACCGCGAACAAAAAAAGGGCGATGGCAATTTCGAGTTTCGGGTTTCGGGTTTCGGGTTTCGGGTTCAAGGTTTCAGGTTTCAGGTTTCAAGTTCAAAGTTGCAGAGTTGCAGAGTTGCAGGGTTTCAGAGCTGCAGGGTTTCAGAGTTGCAGAATGTAATCACGCATCACGTTTCACGCATCACGCATCACGTTTCACGCAATACGAATCAACGAAATTCCAACAACCCATCTCACTTTCCCACCGGCTCACTCTCTCACCGGCTCAATTTCACTTCCGCCACTGTCTGCGGGGCAGCGTTGCCCGCCGAGATGCGCACGGTGACGGTATCGCCCGCGAAATCCGCGCCGGTGGGCAGATGGACAATCGTCCGCCGAATTTGCCCCGTGCGCCAAGCGTCGGTGTCGCCCGCCACAGTGTGCAGGGTCAGCGGGATGGTCTCCGTGCGCGTACCGTCGGTGACGGTGAATTGGAGCGGGGTGTTCGGCGGAGCGGATTCGTCCGCGCGCAGATAGAACCACAGCCACAAAAATTCGCCGGGCGCGACCGTCTGCGGGGCAATCGCCCCCACCAGCGACACCGCGCCGAGCGGCACATCGCGGTTGCGCGGCACATCCAGCGCGCCGACCGGCGGCGTGAGCGTCGCCGCCGCCACCGGCACCGGCTGCCCCTGCTCGATGTCCACCCGCTGGTCGTAGAGGACCAGC
>CAZMXX010000058.1:0-13964 GCA_964570315.1 uncultured Anaerolineaceae bacterium
TTATTTTTATCAAATTTTGACCGTTCCTTTAAAGCGGTTTGTCAAAAGTCCAATGGTATAGGGTATTGTAAACAGTGTGGGGGGGAAAATCAAGCACACAAACGGAAACCCCACGCAGGCTATGCGATAAATGATAGTTTTTGAGAGTCTTTTCTCTCTCAAAATCGTGCCATTTTCAAAGATGATAGTCTTTGAGAGTGCAGGGGTGATACAATCCCCCACAGTTGAATGGAGAACTGCGCTCGTTATGGAAAAATCATCGCAACTTTCCGGCTTTTACAAGCTGTCGCCCGCCCGCCGCACCGAACTTGTGGCGGCATGGGCAAATTTAACAACCGAAGAACGTGCCGCGCTGGTGAACGGACTCTCCCCGGCGCAGGGTGACGCGATGATTGAGAATGTCATCGGTTTGTACAATTTGCCGCTGGGCATCGCCACTAACTTTCAAATTAACGGCGACGATGTGCTGGTGCCGATGGTGGTCGAAGAGCCGAGCATCGTGGCGGGGGTGAGCTTCGCGGCAAAACTGGCGCGCGCCGGGGGCGGATTTGTGACCTCCAGCAGCACCCCGGTGATGATTGGGCAGGTGCAGGTACTCGACGTGCCCGACATGTCTGCCGCTGTGGAAGCGATTCAATCGGCGGAAGAAACCCTGCTGGCGGCGGCGAACGAACATCACCCCACCATCCAAAAGCTGGGCGGCGGGGCGAAAGCCATCGAAACCCGCGTGCTGGAAAATACGCCCATCGGCGCGATGCTGATTGTGCATATTTTGTACGATTGCCGCGACGCGATGGGCGCGAATGCGGTCAACACCGCCGCGGAAGCCGTCGCGCCGCTGGTGGAAGGGCTGACCGGCGGACGGGTCAATCTGCGAATTTTGTCGAATCTGACCGACCGCCGCACCGCCACCGCCGAATGCCGCATCCCCGCCGAACTGCTGGCGCGAGACGGCGCAGACGGGCGCGCGGTGGCGCGGGCGATTGTGGAAGCGTGGGCTTTCGCCGCCGCAGACCCGTATCGCGCCGCCACCCACAACAAAGGGGTGATGAACGGCATTGACGCGGTCGCCATCGCCACGGGGAACGACTGGCGCGCCATCGAAGCGGGTGCACACGCCTTCGCCGTGCGGGACGGGCAGTACACCAGCATGACCGATTGGTGGCAGAGCGACGGCGGCGATTTGCACGGCAGATTGCACCTGCCGTTGAGCGTCGGCACGGTGGGGGGCGCGACGAAAGTGCATCCCACGGCGCAGGTGGCGATGAAGATTCTGGGCGATCCCAACGCCCGCCGTCTCTCGGAAATTATGGCGGCGGTGGGGCTGGCGCAAAATTTAGCGGCAATCCGCGCGCTGGCAACCGAGGGCATCCAGCATGGACACATGCGACTGCACGCCCGACAGGTCGCGCTGGCGGCGGGCGCATCACCGGAAGATGTCCAAGCCATCGCCGACCGGCTGGTAGCGGAAGGCAATATCCGGGCGGAACGAGCGCGAGAGATTTTATCAAATGGCGAATGACGAACCGCGAATGGCAAATTCGTAATTCGTAATTCGTAATTCGGAGTTTGAAACATGGTAATCATGAAACCAACGAAATCCATCGGTATTGTGGGGTATGGCAGTTACATCCCCCGCTACCGCATTCTCAATTCAGAGATTGCACGGGTATGGAAAGAGGGGCGCACGGGCGTGCCCATCAAAGAAAAAGCAGTGCCGGGGCTGGATGAAGACACGGCGACGATTGCGCTGGAAGCCGCGCGGAACGCACTGGCGCGAGCGCGCATCAACCCGCAGGACATCGGCGCGGTGTGGGTGGGCAGCGAAAGCCACCCCTACGCCGTCAAACCGACCAGCACCATCGTCGCCGAATCCATCGGCGCCGTGCCGAACACGCAGGCAGGCGATTGGGAATTCGCCTGCAAAGCGGGCACGGAAGCCATGCAAGCGGGCATCGGATTTGTGGCGGGCGGTATGGCGAAATACGTGCTCGCCATCGGCGCGGATACGGCACAGGGTCGCCCCGCCGATGCGCTGGAATACACGGCGGCGGCGGGCGGCGCGGCATATATCATCGGCGCGGCGGAAGAGAGTCTGGCGGTCATTGAAGCCAGCTACTCATACGTCACCGACACCCCCGACTTCTGGCGGCGTCCGCACGCCCATTACCCCAGTCACGGGCAGCGTTTCACGGGCGAACCGGCGTATTTTGAACACGTCATCACCGCCGCGAAAACTATGATGACGGAACTGGGACGCACACCGCAGGATTATCAATTTGTGGTGCTCCATCAGCCCAATGCCAAATTCCCGGCGCGGGCGGCGAAAATGCTGGGCTTTGAAAAAGCACAGTGGGAAACGGGATTGCTCAGCCCGGTGGTGGGCAACACCTATTCCGGCGCGTCCATTTTGGGGCTGACCGCCATTCTGGATGTGGCGCAACCGGGCGACCGCATTCTGGCGGTGAGTTTCGGTTCCGGCGCAGGGTCGGATGCATTTTCCATCGAAGTGACGGCGAAAATCACCGACCGGGCACACGCCGCGCCCACCACTCAAGATTACATCAATCGGCGCAAAGAAATTGATTACGCCACTTACGCCCGTTATCGCGGAAAATTACTGAAGTAAGGAGCAGGGGCAGGGAGCAAAAAGCGTTTCATGCTGCTTGTTGCATACTTCCTGTTCCGAGAAAAATTATGCGAGACGTATCAATTATAGGAATTGGACAAACACAGGTGGGCGAACACTGGGAAACCAGTTTGCGCCATCTGGCATATTACGCCCTCCGCGACGCGATGATTGACGCAGGTGTGGAACGGGTGGACGCGCTGGTCATCGGCAATATGCTGTCCGGCGAAGTGAGCGCACAGGCGCACCTCGGCGCGTTGATTGCCGATTTTGCCGGTATGCGCGGCGTGGAAGCGGTGAAAATCGAAGCCGCCTGCGCCAGTGGCGCCGCCGCCGTGCGGCAGGGGATTCTCGGTGTGGCGAGCGGCATGCAGGACGTCGTCGCCGTCATCGGGGTGGAAAAAATGACCGACGACGTGGGCAGCAAAGTGACCGCCGGACTGGCTTCCGCCGCCGATGCCGATTACGAAACCGTGCATGGCATTTCATTTGTGGGGCTGAACGCGCTGGTGATGCGTCGCTACATGTATGAATACGGTTTGAAACATGAAGACTTCGCGCCCTTCAGCGTGAATGCGCACGCCAACGGTGCGCGTAATCCCAACGCCATGTTCCGCCGCCCCATCACCGAAAAAACATTCCTGGACGCGGGCATGGTCGCCGACCCCATCAGCCTATTCGATGCCAGCCCGATGTGCGACGGCGCGGCGGCAGTCATCCTCTGCCCCACCGAGCTGGCGAAACAATTTTCCGACAAATCGGTGCAGATTGCCGCTTCCACCATCGCCACCGACACGCTGGCAATCCACGACCGCAAAAATCCCATTTGGCTGCAAGCGGCGGAAGACTCGGCGCGGCAGGCGTACAAATTGAGCGGCTACACCCCCGCCGACATCGACTTTTTTGAATTGCACGATGCCTTCACCATCATGTCCGCGCTCAGTCTGGAAGCGTGCGGCTTTGCGGAACCGGGACAGGGCACGCGGCTGGCAAAAGATGGCGATATCACCCTGAGCGGGAAAATTCCCATTTGCACCATGGGCGGATTAAAATCGCGCGGACATCCCGTCGGCGCCACCGGGGTGTATCAAATTGTGGAAACCGCCCTGCAACTGCGCGGCGAAGCGGGCGAAAATCAACTCCCGAATGCCCGCGTCGGCATGGCGCAAAACATCGGCGGCAGTGGCGCAACCATTGTGACGCATATTTTAATTCGTGATGCGTAATTCGTATTGCGTAATGATAGTGGGGTAGATTCGTGAATTATGGGCAGTGGCAGAAAACCATCCCCACAGAAATTGCCAATGACACGTTGTGGCGAATGCAGGTTTATCGAATGGCATTGTTTTTGGCAGATATTGCGTGGGTTGACGTGACAAAATTGATGAAAGACAAACGTACCATCCGTTTAGCCGACCAATTATACCGCGCCATAGGCTCTATCAGCGCCAACATTGCTGAAGGTTACAGTCGAAGTTCCGGCAAAGATCAAGCCCGTTTCTACGAGTATGCACTGGGTTCAGCTCGAGAAAGTCGAGATTGGTACTATATAAGTAGATTTATTTTAGGTGAAAACGTTATCGCCCATCGGTTGGATTGGCTCACCCAAATCATTCGATTACTGTTAACCATCATTCCGGCACAACGTCACACAAAAATTGAAGAAGAAACCGGACAATACAACATAAACCAACAATTTGAAGATATTCCTTTTACGGAATACGAAGCACGAAATACGACTCACGAAGTACGTAACTTATTTTTGGAGGATATAAAATGACAGTTGAAATCGCACGACATTGGAGACTGAATTCACAGCGATACGCTTTGGTGGGCGAAGAATGCCCGGAATGCCACGGGAAAATCTTCCCGCCCCGCGATGTCTGCCCGCACTGCGCGGAGACTGCGGGACCCGCATATCAATTCAGTGGCAGAGGCGAAGTTTATTCGCACACCACCATCTACACCGCGCCGGAAGGATTTGAAGACCAAGTCCCGTACACCGTCGCGCTGGTGAAACTGGAAGAAGGTCCGATGATCACCGCCCAATTGACCGATGTGGACACCGATGAAGTGGAAATCGGCATGCCGGTGGAAATGGTCACCCGCAAATTGAGCCAGCAGGGTGAAGAAGGGCTGATTGTGTACGGCTACAAATTCCGCCCACAACTGGCAACCGCCGCGTAAATCGGCGATGACCGGACAGGCTGAAACGACGCTCGACGCGGAAATTCGCCGGTTGGAAGAAAGCCTCTTGAGCCGGGAAGTGCGCTCGTCGCCGACGGCGCTCGCCCGACTCATCGCCGACGATTTCATCGAACACGGCAGTTCGGGGCGGGTGTGGACAAAAGCGGCTATCATCGCCGCTCTGCCCACCGAGCCGGAGACGGCATATACCGTCAGCGATTTCCGAACACGGCGGCTGAGTTCGACGGTGGTGCTGGCAACATACCGCGTCACACGGTCTTCAGCCGGTGAAACGCGACGCTCGCTGCGGAGTTCCCTTTGGAAACTGAATGGCGAACAGTGGCAGATGGTCTTCCATCAGGGCACAACAATAGTTTGAAGCGCATTCACATCCCCTCATTTTTCGAGGGGATTTTTTTGTACGGCAATTGACATTCCCCCCGGAACCGTTTAAACTGGGGGTAGGTCTCAAGTCTCAAGTCTCAAGTCCCAAACACATTTTCCGAAAAATCTATGTCTGCCAAAATCTCACCCGAAATGCTCGCCGATATTCCCCTGTTTCGCCAACTCGCGCCCGACCGGCTCGAATGGTTGAGCCACCACCTGCACCGCCGCATCTTCCCCGCCGGCAGCAGTCTGGCAATGACGGAACAACCGGGCGAAGTGGTGTACATCATTTTGGACGGCACCATCAAAATCTACAACCAAAACCTCGATGGCACGGAAGTGATTCTGGCGATTTTGGGCGCGGGCGACACGGTGGGCGAAATGAGTCTGGTGGACAGCGTCGGGCGCTCGGCGAATATTGTGACGCAGGAAAAATCCACCCTGCTGTGGATGGACAAAACCACTTTTCAGCAATGTTTGCACACCATGCCGACCGTCACCACCAATTTGGTGCAGATTGTTTCCAACCGTTTGCGGCTGGCAAATGAGCAAATTCTCGCGCTGGCGACGCTCGATGTGTACGGGCGGGTGGCGCGGCAAATTCTGGCTTTCGCCCGGCAGTACGGGCAACCCGCCCCCAACGGCGGCACGCTCATCCCGATTCGGCTCACCCAGAGCGACATCGCCAATTTAGTGGGCGCATCCCGCGAGCGCACCAATCAGGTGATGGTCTCTTTCAAACGGCAAAAGCTCATCAGTGTTGACCGCCGCCACCGCATCACCATCCTCAACCGGGACGCCCTTTCCGCACGCTGCCAATAACCCCGAAAAATTGCACTTTTTAAAAAATACGCGATAATCTCCAGTAATATTCTTCCATAAACCATTTTGGAAACACAGGAGTTCTATCCATGCATGCAGAAAACCCGATGCGCAAACGAATTTTGGGAATCGACACCCCCGTCCCGCTGCTGGACGGCTCACACGTGCCATATGTGAATCTGGACAACGCCGCCAGCACCCCCCCACTGGTGGAGGTGATGGACGCGCTGAACCAATTTATGCCGTTTTATTCCAGCGTGCATCGCGGCACGGGTTTTAAATCGCGCCTCAGCACGGAAGCTTACGACCACGCCCACGAAACCATCGCCAAATTTGTCGGCGCCAATCCCGACACAAACACGGTCATTTTCGGCAAAAATACCACCGAAGCGGTGAACAAACTTTCCTTCCGCATGAATTTCGCCCCCGACGATGTGGTCATCACCACCCTGCTGGAGCACCATTCCGACGATTTGCCGTGGCGCAACAAAGCAACGGTAGTGCATGTGAACGCCACGCCGGAGGGAAAATTGGATGAGGACGACTTCGACCGCCAGCTCGAAAAATACGCGGGACGGGTGAAGCTGGTCGCCGTCACCGGCGCGGCGAATGTCACCGGCTACATCACGCCGTTTTACCGGCTGGCACGAAAGGCACACGACGCGGGCGCGCTGTTCATGCTCGATGCGGCACAGTTCGCCCCGCACCGTCAGGTGGACATGAAGCCGGATGACGACCCCGAACACATTGATTTTGTGGTGATTTCCGGGCACAAAATGTATGCTCCCTTCGGCACGGGTGCGCTGGTGGGACCCAAAGAATTTTTCCTGCGCAGTGCGCCGGAATATCGCGGCGGCGGAACCATCGATTTGGTGACCCCCGACGAAATTTATTGGGCGGGCATGCCCGACCGCGACGAAGCGGGCAGTCCGAATGTGCCGGGCGCGGTGGCGATGGCAGTGGCGGCGCAGGTGCTGATGGATGTCGGGATGGACACCATCGCCGCACATGAAGCCGAGTTGACCGCTTACGCGCTGAAACAGTTGCGCGATGTGCCGGGCATCAAAATTTACGGCGAAACCGACCCCGCAAAGGTGGCGGAAAAGGTGGGCGTCATCCCCTTTGAGATGGAAAATATCTCCCATTTTTTGCTGGCGGCAATTTTAGGGTACGAAGGGGGCATCGGCGTGCGGAGTGGCTGTTTCTGCGCCCATCCGTATGTGGTGCATCTGCTGGGGCTGGATGAAGAGTCCGCCGACGATTGGCGGCAGCAAATGCTCGGCGGCGACCGCTCGAATATGCCGGGGCTGGTGCGCATGAGCTTCGGCTGTTATAACGACCATTCGGATGTTGACCGGCTGATGACCATGCTCTACCGCGTGGCAGAGGGCGATTATCAGGGCGATTATCAACTTGACCGCGCCAGCGGGGAATACACCCCGCGCGGATATACCGACCGGCTGGCGCCCTATTTTCGGCTGAAAATTTAAGGCTGACAACCCAAACTTTTTCTAACCTTTTTCTAAGAAAAATCAGACTCCGTTCCTACACAGCTATGATACAGTTGTTACCGGATGCTGTTGTATGGAACGGATTCTATTTGGTTGCACAGACAAAAAACCGCCAATTTGCCAGACTCCCTCGATGGATCGATGGCGAGAATTGGCGTTTTTGTCATCATGCAGGATGTCATCATGAAACCACAACAACTGACTCGCCTCGCGGTGGTGCTGGGAATTGTACTGATTTTGAGCAGTTTTGCCGGTATTATTTATGCCGCCCCGCCCAAACCCGACCCGCCGTTAAACGGTATCACCACGGCGATATTCCCGTCCGGGTTCAATGTATCAAAATTCGCCGACCATGACCCCGCCCCCGGCGACGTGCTGCCCTACACCATCGTCATCACCACCGATGCCAGCACCACCCTTTCCAACGTCACCATTTCCGACACCATGCCCGCCGAAACAACCTTCGTGCCGGGCAGCGTCACCATCACCCCGCCGGATGGCGGCGCAACCACCGGCACGCCCCCGATTCTCGTTTCGGGGATGACGGTCATCAGCAGCGCCACCGTATCGGTGACCTTTGCCGTCACGGTGAACGCCCCGCTCGCGGCGGGAACGAACATCCTCAACACCGCCGCCATCACCAGCAGCGAATACCCCACCCCGACCACCGCCGCCGTGGCGGTCACGGTGCAGAATGTCGCCCCGGTTGCCACCGGCGCACTCATCACCGCCACCGAGGATATTCCCGTCTCCGACACGCTCATCGCCACCGACGGCAACGGCGACGCGCTGACCTTCTCCATCACCACCCCGCCAAGCAACGGCACGGCGAGCGTGGTTTCGGGGACGGGCGCATACATTTACACCCCCACCCAAAATTACAACGGCATCGATTCATTCTATTTCCAAGCCACCGACGGCACGTCCTCATCCAATGCCGCGTTGATGAGCGTCACCATCGCCGCGGTGAACGACCCGCCCGCATTCGACCCCATCGGCGCAAAAATAGTGGATGAAGGCACATTGCTCAGTTTCTCGGCGCACGCCACCGACCCCGATTCCGCCATTTCCGGCATGGGATTCAACAATCTTCCGGCGGGGGCAAGTGTGGGCAGCGGCGGGGCGGATACCCTCACTTTCAGTTGGACACCCGCCGAATCCCAAGGTCCCGGCACATATTACCCCGAAGTGTGGGCGAGTGACGGCGCGCTGACCACCACCGAAGTCATCACCATCACCGTGAACGAAGTGAACCTTGCGCCCGTGCTGGCGGCAATTGGCAGTAAAGTTGTGGACGAGCAAACCACATTGACCTTCACCGCCGCCGCCACCGATGCCGACCTGCCCGTCAACAACCTGACCTTTTCTCTGGGCGGCGGCGCGCCCGCCGGGGCGAACATCACCCCGGACGGCAATTTCAGTTGGACGCCCGGCGAAGCGCAGGGAGCGGGCGTGTACACCACCACGGTCATCGTCAGTGATGACGGCACGCCCGTGCTGACCGACAGCGAAACCATCACCCTCACCGTGAATGAAGTGAACACCGCGCCCGTGCTGGCGGCAATCGGCGACAAAAGTGTGGATGTGAACACCGCGCTCAACTTCACCGTCTCCGCCACCGACGCCGACCTGCCCGCCAACACCCTGACCTACACGCTGGGGAGCGGCGCACCCGCCGGGGCGACTCTCGGCGCATCCACCGGCAATTTCAGTTGGACACCCACCGTCGGGCAAGCGCCCGGCGTGTACCCGATCACATTCATCGTTTCGGATGATGGCACGCCCGTGCTGACCGATTCGGAAACCATTACCATCACCGTGGTGGACGTTGCGGACATCAAATTGACCAAAACCGCCCCGGCATCCACCACGGCGGGGAGCGCATCGCCCGTCATCTATTCGCTGGTCATCGACAATCTTGGACCGTCACCGGCATCCACCATCCTGCTGACCGACACCCTGCCCGCCGGCGTCACCTTCGTCTCCGCCACCCCATCGGGCGCGGGGAATTGCGGCATTGCCGGACAAACCGTCACCTGCAATTGGGCGCAAATCCTCGCCGGAGACCTCGAAACGGCGGTCATTCAAGTGACCGTGGATGCAGACACCACCCTCGATTTGACGAATGTCGCCACCGCAACCAGCACCGTCACCGACCGCACACCGGGCAACAACAGCGACGCCACCCTCACCACCGTTGCCACATCCGCCGATGTGCAACTCACGCAATCAGACAGCGCCGACCCCGTTTTCATCGGCGACGCGCTGATTTACACCCTCGATGTCATCAACGCGGGACCCTCCGACGCCACCGGCGTGACCATCAGCGATGTGTTCAGCAATTCGCTGACCATCACCGGCGCATCCGCCGAATGCACGCCGAGCGG
Organism: uncultured Anaerolineaceae bacterium; assembly: GCA_964570315.1. GTDB lineage: Bacteria > Chloroflexota > Anaerolineae > 4572-78 > 4572-78 > JANTHQ01. The sequence goes on from CAZMXX010000058.1 coordinate 9,924, forward strand.
ACAAACCGTGCCCTGCACCCTCGGCACGCTGACCGTCGGCGGGACGAAGAGCATCACCGTGGCGGTGACACCCACCACCGACGGCACGGCGGGCAGTTTGGCGACCGTTTCAGCTCCGGTGAGCGACCCCGACCCGGGCAACAATACCGCCCCGGAAACGACCGTCATTTTGCCCCACGCCGACCTCGCGGTGAGCAAAACCGGCGCACCCAGCCCGCTCGCGGCGGGCAAAACGCTCACCTACACGCTGGTCGTCACCAATTTTGGACCCTCGACCGCCCAATCCGTCACCCTGACCGACACCATCCCGTCCACTGTCACCCTGAACACCGTCACCCCGTCGCAGGGGAGTTGTTCCGGCAGTGCCACCATCGTGTGCGATTTCGGCACGCTGGCGGCGAATGACACCGTCACCGTGACCATCACCGTGACCCCCACCCAACTCGGCACGCTGGAAAATATCGCCACCGTGGCGGCGGCATCGCCCACCGACCGTGATACCGCCAACAACACCGCCACCGTCTCGGTACACATCACCCTGGAGGCGGACATTCGCTTGGGCATGACTGCCGCGCCGAATCCGGTCATCGCGGGTGAGACCATCACCTTCACCCTGCCCGTCACCAATTTCGGACCCTCCGGCGCCACAAATATCACCATCGCCGACGTTCTGCCCGCCGGACTGACCTTCAGCGGCGGCTCAGCGGGCTGTACCGCCGTCGGGCAAACCGTGACGTGCGCCGTCGGCTCGCTCACGGCGGGGAATGCCGCCGCCGTAAGCATCGTCGCGCAGACATCCCCCGCGCTGACGGCAACCATCGCCAACACCGCGACGGCATCGGCATACGAATATGACCCCGCTTCCGGCAACAATACCGCCACCGCCACCACCGCCGTATCCACCCGCGCCGATTTGCAACTCACCCAAACGGACAATCCCGACCCCGTGAACGCCACCGAAATCGTCACCTACACCCTGACCCTCACCAATGCCGGACCGTCGGACGCGCAATCGGTGATGCTGACCGACACCCTGCCGTCCGGTTTTGCGGCACAATCGGCGGCGGGATGCATCGCCATCGGGCAGAATATCACCTGCGCCATCGGCACGCTGGCGGCGGGCAATGTCGCCGTGCGGCAAATTACGGCACAGGTCGATGGTGATGCGGCGGGCACGTTCAACAATTCGGCGGGCGCATCATCCGCCACCACCGACCCCGATGGGGGGAACAATTTCACCACCGCAACGACCACCGTTTCCCCGGCGGTAGATGTCGCCGTGGCGCTGGCGGGCGCGCCGAACCCGGTCATCGCGGGCGAAACGCTGACCTACACCCTGACGCTGACCAACTTCAGCCTGCATCCCGCCACCGGCACGCAGGCATCGGTAACCCTGCCGCCGGACGCGAACTTCCGCAGCGCCTCCGCCGGATGCACCGAGAGCGGCGGCATCGTTACCTGCGCCCTCGGCACACTGGCGGCAAACAGCGCCACCGCGCGCACCATTGTCGCGGATGTGGCGACCACTGCCTCCGCCACCCTGCAAGCCACGGCATCCGTTTCCGCCACCGAATTCGATCCGACCGGCGGCAACAATGCCACCACCGAAAATACCGCGCTGGCAACCGCCGCCGACCTGTCGCTCGCCGTTGCCGCCCCCGCCGAAACACACATCAGCCAAACATTTTCGTTCACCTTCACCGTCGCCAATGCGGGACCCTCCGCCACCACCGGCACAACCCTATCCGCTGCCCTGCCGGGCAACTTTTCCGCCGATAGCGTCACGCCGTCGCAGGGGTCTTGCCCGGACACATCGCCCCTGCTCTGCACACTGGGGGGCATAGATAAAGGCGCGACCGCGCAAGTGGTCGTCACCGGCAGAGCCACCCTCACCGGCACACTGTCCATCACCGGCAACGTCGGCAGCGCCACCGCCGACCCCGCCCCCGGCAATGAGTCGGCGCAGGCGGACATCGCCGTGAAAATCAATCGCATTTTCCTGCCGCTGGTGCTGAAGCCAATCCCGGTTCAGCTTTCGATATTCAATGACAACACCGGCGGCGACGTCTTTTTCGAGGTCATCGGCACGGGCGTGAGCTGCACCGTTCCGAATAACAGCACCCAATTCTGCGGCACATTCGAGCCGGGCACATATCAAGTGCGCGTCAACAGCGCGTGCGGCTCGGCAATTGTTTCCAAAACGTATAAGCGCGGTCCCGTGACCACACGTATCTTCTGCAATTAATCGGGTTATTGAACTATGTTGAATCAACATCCATCCACCGAATCATTTTTCCAATATCGCGGCGCGTTGCCCGCCACCGCGCCGTCATACATCCCCCGCCCCGAAGATGCCCGCCTGCTGAGCGCCATTCGGAGCGGCACGCTGTGCTGGCTCACCGCCCCGCACCATCTGGGAAAATCGAGCATGGTCGCCCGCGCCGCCGACGCGCTGCGCGCGCAAAATATCGACGTGGCAGTGGCAACGCTGGCGGGCAGTGGCGGCTCGGATGTGGATGAAACGCAACTCTATATGCTCCTCCTGCGGCGCTTGAAGGCAGACCTTGCCCTGATGGAAGATGTGAGCAACTGGTGGCTGTCATTCGGAGATTTGCCGCCGGCGGAACGGTTGGCGGCATTCTGGCGAAATGTGGTGCTGGCGCAAAACAAGCCGGTGGTCTTTTTCATTGATGGCATTGACCCCGATGTGCATCCCGATTTTTTCAGCGGGCTGTTCGCCGCCATCGAAACCGTGTACCGCGAGCGCCCCGCCGACCCCGGGTGGGAGAAATTCAACGTGGTGCTGGTGGGGCAGGCTACGCCGGAAGATTTCGGCATCGTGCGGGATGTTTCGCCTTTGCACACGGCGGACATCATCTCGCCGGCGGAGTTTTCCACGGACGATATGGGACATCTGCGGGACGGATTGCCCGACGCCACCGACGAACAGTGGACGGTGGTGCGGCAGCACGTGCATATCTGGACGCAGGGGCATCCGTATCTCACCCAACGTTTGCTGGCGGAAATCGCTCGCATGTGGGACGCCCGCTGGACGAAAGAACGAATCGACGATTTGGTGGACACCCTGTTCCTCGGCGCTGAATTTGCGAACGATGCCGACATACAATTCGTGGCGGAAGCGTTGACCGAACCTTCCAACCGGCATGCGCTGGTGAAGGTTTACAAACATGTGCGGCAGGGAAAAAGCGTTCCCTTCGACCTCCAAAACGCGGTGCATCGCCGGCTGGTCTCCATCGGACTGGTTGCCGTCGGCGATGACAATATCCTGCGCGTGCGGAACCGGGTGTACCGGCAAAAATTTAACACGGCATGGATAAAAGCGCACCAACCCTTCAACTGGCGTTTCGGGGCAATCGTCGGGGCAATTTTTCTGTGTCTGCTCGCCGGATTGTTCATCAGTTTTTCATTTCGCCAGCGCGTGGAGACCAACGCTCAGGCACAGGAACTCATCAATAATGTGAAAATCGCGCCCAGCGCCGACCAAAAATTGGTCAATTTAGCGGCACTATTCAAATTGAAAGGATATCAGACCGAAGCCAGAAGTCTGGTTTTCAGCACCATGCCCGAAGCCGACATCATGGCGATGCTCGCCCCCGCCGACCCCGTTCTGGTGGGCGATGCGCTGGTCACGGTGGTGCGCGGGCTGTACACCGCGCCCGACCTCCCCGCCGATGAGCGCGGCGATGCATTGCTGGCGGCGATGCGCCAACCGCTGTACCTGCTGGAAAGCGACCAATCGCTCGGCGCGGTGGAATTGGATTTGGAAATCAACCAGTGGCTCAAAGGGCGGGATTTGTATCGCAACCAAAAGCAGTATCAGCGCGCCGTAGATGCCTTTGACACCGCGCTGAGCATGCACACCAAAAATCCCGGTGTCTATTTCGACCGCGCGCTGGCATATGCCGCGCTGGGACGCACCACCGACGCTTTTCAGGATTTTCAAACAGTTTTGACTTTGGATGAAACGTGGAAAACGCGCATCCAGCAGGCATTGGTGAACGACCCCGTGCTGTATGCCGC
>CAZMXX010000059.1:0-13713 GCA_964570315.1 uncultured Anaerolineaceae bacterium
GTAGGTGTATATGCCGCCGATGAATGGGCGTTGATTGAAAACGAACACTTTCGCCAAAAAGTATACGATTCCCCAGAACGTCATGGCGGCGGGTAATTTGATGTACTGCAATTGCGGCAAAGCAAGCGTGAGTCCGACCGCCAGAAAACCCAGGACGTATACAAAAGAGGCAATATTCACGATATTGGTTTCGCCGAAGTCCAACCGTTCAATGTTGAAAAAAAACGACAATCCAGCAACTAAGATGACCACAAAGATTCGCAGTTTCTGCACGTTTCACCCTCTACTTGGTGTGGATGCGTCCACAACCGCCAACGGCAACAAAACGGTGAACTCGCTGCCGTGCCCGACTTCGCTGTTGACGGTGATGTCTCCGCCGTGCGCCATCACTATTTCTTTGACAATTGCCAGCCCCAACCCTGTACCGGGGATGGTATGTGCGGTATCGGCGCGGAAAAAACGGTCGAATATCCGTTGATGGTCTGCCGGGGCGATGCCGATGCCCGCGTCTTTCACCGAAAACCGTGCCAGCGGTCGCGTTGCATTGGGTTGTTTTTGCGCTGAGAGGATGATGTCGCCCCCGCCGACGGGGGTGTATTTTATGGCATTTTCAATCAGGTTCCCCACCACCAATGCCAATTTGTCGGCGGACACGTCTACCAACAGGATATTCCGGCTCGGAGTCCATTGCACCTTTATCTGTTTATCGGCAGCAAGGGGTAAAACTTTAGCCACCTCTTGCGAAATAATCTCAATCAAATCCGTGGCGTCCCCTGTTTCGGGTTTCATGCCCGCATCAAGACGGACTAAAGTGAGGACGTCATCAATTAACGACGCCAGCAAATCGGTTTGGTTGCGAATACTCAACAAAAGCGCGGTGCGTTTTTCCTCGGGGAGGCGGTCATCATATCTTAAAATATTGTTGGTGTGCAGGCGGATGATGGACAGGGGCGTTTTGAGTTCGTGGGTCACGCCGGTCATAAAGCGCATTTTCATCTTTTCCGCCTCAAAAATGGCGGTGACATCGTTCAGCACCACCACCCAACCGGCTGGTTCATAATCAATTGTAATTTGCGAGGCGTGAATCTGCACCGAAAGCGTTGTGTTGTCCGCGCGGGTTATCTGCACAAATTCACTGTTTTGGGTATTTTCATCCACAATGCGCCGGATATTGTCCCACAAAATCGAGTCGAACGCACCATCATCAATGGACATCCCCGACACCTCGGCGGGAAGCGCCAACAGCGTTACCGCCACATCGTTGGCGGTCATCACCCGTCGATTCACGTCAAGCACCAACACACCATCCGCCATTGTTTTCAGGATGGTTTCCAGCTTGGTTTTTTCCTGCAACAATTCGCGGGTACGCCGCGCCACTTTTTCTTCCACCAGCTCGTTGATGCGGGTCAGCTCTTTGTTTTCCCGCGTTTTTTGCTCCGCTTCATGTTGGGCGGCGAGTTCCGCGCGTTTGAGCCGCGCCACCGCTCGCACCCGCGCCAGCAATTCGCTTCGTTCAATGGGACGGGTGATATATTCATCCGCACCCATTTCCAGCCCTTTGGAAACTTGTGCACCGGAGCTGTTGTGCGAGGTGATGAAAATCACCGAAATGAGCCGGGTGGGGTCGTTTGATTTCAACTCGCGGCAAAAAGTGTATCCGTCCATCTTCGGCATTTGAATATCGCTCAGCACTAAAAAGGGCATTTCGGCGCGCGCTTTTTCCAGCCCTTCCACGCCGTTGTGCGCGGTGATGATTTGAAATTCACTTCTGCGAAAAACGAGCTTCAGCAGTTGCAGATTTTCAATGGTGTCATCAACCACCAGAATTTTGTTCAAATTCAAATCAAAAATGGTTGATGATTGTTGCGATGTGTTTGCCATATTTTTGTCCATATACCGTGGGTAGATTACATATGCGTGCGGAGGGGGAAACGGAGGATGGTCACTGCGCCACCGTCATTTTCCAGCGTGAGCGAGCCCATCAGCGCATTTTCTGCCATGTTTTTAACCAGTTCCAGCCCGATGTTGTGCGCATCCATATTGATGACCGCGTCATCAAATCCGGGTCCATTATCTTGAAATCTGATGATGATGTCGCCATCCTCAAGGCTGATGGAAACATCAATTGCCGGGGCGCGGACATTCTTCAGTCCGTATTTGATGGTGTTGGTGGCGAGTTCGTTGATTATCAGCGCGATGTTTGGGGCTTGCTCTGCCACAACCTTCACGGGGGAAGGGGAGATATGTACGCGCACAAATTCGGCGGCGGGCATCGAACGGGTGACGTTTTGGATGGTTTGTTTCACCAGCTCAAACAACGAAACGGGCTGCCATTCCGAGGCGGAGAGCAATTGATGCGCGGTTGCCATCCCCCGCACCCGATTGATGAGGTCGTCCATCACCATTTTGAAATCGGCGGGTGAAGCGATGTTGTGCTGGCGTTTTTCGATATACAATAGCCCGATGATTGCCGCCAGATTGTTTTTCACCCGATGATTCACTTCCTGCAACAGAATCGTCTTCGTTTCCGCATCCTGTTTGGTTTGCCGGAAGAGGCTGGCATTTTCCAGAATGATGCCCAGTTGTTTTGCCAGCGCTTCCAGCGCCAGCACATCCGAGGCATCAAACGCATGGGCGGGGCGAACGTTCACATCCAGCACCCCGAAAATCTCATCGCCCACAAAAATCGGCACGGAAATTTCCGAGTGGGCATCCACCGAGCAGACCAGATAATCCGGGTCGGCGGTGGTGTCATTGACCCATTGGGTTTTCCGCGTGCGCACGGCTCTGCCGATAATGCCCTGCGTGATTAATTGTGTTTTCAGCCGTTTTCTCTCCGGCGGCAACCCTGCCCGATGCATGAGATACAAAACACCATCGTCGGCATCAACCACCGCCAACTGCACCACATCATAATTGAGCGTCCGGTGTACCAGCGTGGCGGTGATTTCCAAAATATCATTGATGCTCAACAGACGGTTCACTTGCCCGCCCACGGTATGCACCAACGCCAGTTGTTCGGCGCGTTTTTGGGTTTGCGCCAGCAACTTCGCGTGGTCGATGGCAATGGCGGCGGCAGTGGCAAGCGGCTGCAATCGTTCCGCGGCGTCGAAAGAAATCGCGTGTGGGGTGTCAAAATCGAAGCGCAGCAACCCCAACACGGTATCATGCACAATTAATGGCAACCCGATGTACCCCTGTATCCATGCGGTCGGTTCAAAGGTATGCCAGCGCGGTTCCGCACGCACATCGGGGATGACAATGGGGCATTTGGTGCGTAAGGGGGTATAGGTGATGGGATGCTCATTGATGGGCTGTTCCAGCTGGCTTATGAACGTTTCACAATCGTATTGTTCATATCCGGTGCTCGCCACAACTTTCAGATGGTCGCCTTCTATCAGCGCAATATTGGCAGAGGTATATTGCAGCAGTCTTTCCGCCTGCACGAACACCTCCTGCAAAATAACGTCCACATCCGTTTGCGACACCAGCGCGAGCGTCACTTCGCGGAGGGTTTCCGCCTGCAATCGGGTTTCCACCAGTTCGGTAATATCGGTGTAGGTCCCCACCATCCGCACCACATCGCCGGTTTCATTTTTCACTCTGGAACTGCGCACCAAAAACCAGCGAATTGACCCGTCTTTATGATACACCCGATATTGCGCCTCATATATCGGCTCATCGGTGGTTAGGAAGAGCTGCATACATTCCGTTAAACCCGCAATATCCTCCGGATGGATGAGTTCCAGCCAAGCGTCAATGTGGTTGCGAATTTCATCGTCTTTATAGCCCAATATCGCCTTTAAATGGGGGTCAATATACATCTCGCCGGTTTGAACATCCCATTCAAATATACCCACATTTCCGGCGCCCGTTGCCTGCCGGTAGCGGGCTTGACTTTGCTGCAACGCCTCTTCCATTTTCAACCGGTCGGTGATGTCTCTGCCGGTGGAAACAAAATTGATTATCTCGCCATATTGGTCAAAAATCGGGGTGATGATTTTCTCTTCGGCATAATGTTCTCCGTTTTTCTTTTTGTTGATGAATACTCCCCGATACACCTTCCCCGCCAAAATTGTATCCCACAACCTTTCATAAAAACGGCGGGTGTGTTCACCGGACTTGAGTACACGCGGGGTTTTCCCGACCACTTCGGCGAGGGTGTAACCCGTCAGGCGTTCAAAGGTGGGATTGACATATTCTATCACGCCCTCGCGGTCGGTTATAACAATATTTTCATCGGCGCTCTCCACCGCGCCGGACAAAAGGCTCATACGTTGTTCCAGCGCAACTTGCTCGGTCACGTCCCGGTTGAGGCTGACCAGCATATACCCTTTTTCTGTTTTGATGGTGAAGGTCGATTCTTCCACCACCTTGTCCCGTTCTCCGTCGGGTCGGGGCACGGTAAAACGATGTATTTGGTGCAGAACAGGATGTTCGCCCGTTTTGAGGATGTGCGCCAATCTCGCCGTAATTCGTTGCCACGCCGCCGACGTTTGAGCCGCAGGCGGCAGGGTTTCATATTGAATCTCCGCCGCCGATTTGCCCAACGCATCCTCGGCGCTGCGTCCGGTTATTTTGGCTTGCGCCTCATTCCACACAATAACCTTGCCGCGCTCATCCGCAATGCAAACCCCTTCGTTGGATTCTTCCACCACCCGCCGGAAAAGTTCCTGCGTTTGGCGCAAGTTTCGTTCAACCTCCCTTTCATAGGTCACATCACGCCCCACCCCCACCGTGCCGATCATTTCACCGACATCATTGAAAATGGGCGCTTTGTGAACATCCAGTCTCAACGGTTTGCCCTGCACATTCCCACTTTCTTCAAAACGCAGGGGGCGTTTGTTGCGCATTACCTCGGCGTCCGAATCGGCGCACGTTCTGCCAAAGGTGTGCCAATCGGGATTTTCGGGATGGGCGGCACGCTCCCGCTCTTCAAAGAACAAATCTGTTTTGCCGATAGGCTCCTGCGTGTCGCGGGCGTTCAGCAACTTTTCACACAGGGCTTTGTTGGCGAAGATATATTTTTTGTCCATATCTTTCGCCCAAATCATATCGGGGATGTTATCCGCCATCAACCGCATCAGCGATGAAAATTCGCGATGGCGGCGTTCATTTTCCTCTATTTTACGCCGCTGCGCCAACTGCTCGGTGACATCGCGGTACACCCACAGATGCCCCACAAATTCATCATCCGACATCAGGGGTGTATAATCTCTGGACAGACTGCGCCCGTCTGCCATGCACAAAACATGCGCGGAGACCGGCTCGCGCGCGGCAACGGTCGTTTCAATATCGTTTATGAATGCGGTGGGATTTTCAAACAGGTGGGCGGAGGCTTGCGCGGCGGCGACACAATCGGCATGTTCAATAACTTCAGGGGATGGCACGCCGAACAGGTCGCAAAAGGCTTGATTTGCCAGCAGAACCGTGCGTTGCGGAGACTCGAAGAGAAGCCCGTGCGGTATCGCTTTCGCCAATGATTTTAAATAATCTAACCATGGCGGCAATGATTCCGGGGGTGTATTTTCTTTTGTGGCTTCAAGCGTCGCCAATCGTTGGCGCAACCGATTAATTTCTGCCTGTAATTCAGCCTCTGTTCGTGATATGTCAGTAGATGCCATTTTTATCCGATTCTCTATGGTGTTATTTTAACTGTCAATTGCCGTGGAGTCAATAGAGAATCCGTAAACAACACGTGAAAATATGTGCCATTTGGCGCGTTTATGCTATACTTTTGAGCATCAATTCTTGGGGAGACCGGGATGACCGACCCACAATCTTTAACCACGATTCGCCGCAAAGACCGCCGCATCGCAGACCCCGCCGAGTTGCACGCCCTTTTGGCGCGCGCCGACATCGGCTATTTGGCAACCGTTGCCGAAAACCAACCCTTCGTCACGCCGTATTCCTTCTGGTTCGACGGGACGCACATTTATTTTCACGGCGCGAAAAAGGGGCGGGTGAAAGAAAATATGGCGCAGAACCCGCTCGTCTGTTTCACGGTGGCAGAACGAGGACGGTATTTGCCCGCCGATACGGCGATGGATTTCAGCGTGGAATACGCCAGCGTGATGGTCTTCGGCGCGGTGCGAACCGTTGAAACGGATGCCGAGAAAATCTACGCGCTGAACGGCATGCTGGAAAAATATTTTCCGCACCTGAAATCCGGGGCTGATTACCGCGCCATCGTTCAAACGGAACTCCCCCCGACAGCCGTCTTCGCCATCAATATTGACGAAATGAGCGGCAAGCGCAAAGCCGCGCCCGACCATCCCACCACGGGCAAATTGCGCGCATTCTTTTCATTGGATGAGGTCGCAGAATGACGCTGCACGCACCGAATTTAATCGAGGAACCACAGCCCGAAACCGGCACGACAACCGTCGGCGTGCTGGCTCTGCAGGGCGCATTTCTGGAACACATCAACATGCTGCGCCGATTGGGCGTGCGCGCCACGCCCGTCCGCAAACCGGCAGAACTCGACCCGCTGGACGGGCTCATCATCCCCGGCGGCGAAAGTACCACCATCGGCAAGTTGGCAGACCGCTGGGGGCTGATTGAGCCGCTGCGCGCGTTCATTGCGGCGGGGAAGCCGGTGTGGGGCACATGCGCCGGGCTGATTCTGCTGGCAAAGGACATCGGACACACGCCCCGGAAAGGGGGCGCGCATGTGGAACCGAATCGGCTGGCGGTGATGGACATCAAAGTTGACCGCAACGCCTTCGGACGGCAGGTGGACAGTTTTGAAGCCGATCTCCCCGCCGATACGCTGCCCGGCGGCGGCACATTTCCGGCGGTCTTCATCCGCGCCCCGCGCATCGAAGCCATCGGCGCGGGGGTGACCCCCCTGCTCCACCTGGGGGAGGAAGTGGTCGCGGCGGTGGAAGGGCACATCATGGTCACCACCTTTCACCCGGAATTGACCGACGACCCGCGCCTGCATCAATTTTTTGTGGAGATGATTCGTAATTCGTAATTTGTCATTCGTCATTCGTCATTTGAAACTTTCTAAAGGAGAAAATTATGGCATACGAAACAATTTTAACGGAAGTGAAAGGCAACGTCGGGCTGGTGACCATCAACCGCCCCAAAGCGTACAATGCGCTGAACAGCACCGTGATGAGCGAGCTGGTGGACGCGCTCACTGTTTTTGACGCCGATGACGCCATCGGCGCGATGGTGATTGCGGGGAGTGAAAAGGCGTTTGCCGCCGGCGCGGACATCAAAGAAATGAATGGTAAAACCGCTGTGGACATGTTCAAAGGCTCGTTTGTGGATAGCTGGGACGCGATTCGCGCCATCAGAAAGCCGGTCATCGCCGCGGTGAGCGGTTACGCGCTCGGCGGCGGGTGCGAACTCGCCATGCTGTGCGATATGATTGTCGCCAGTGAAAGCGCGAAATTCGGACAGCCGGAAATCAATCTGGGTATCATCCCCGGCGCGGGCGGGACGCAACGGCTGGCGCGCACCGTCGGCAAATTCATCGCCATGGAAATGGTGCTCAACAACCGCACCCTCTCGGCGGAGGAAGCCGCCAACTTCGGGCTGGTCAATCGCGTGGCTCCGGTGGAAGGATTTGTGGACGCGGCGGTATCGCTGGCGCAGGAAATCGCCGAGCGCGCTCCCGTCGCCGTGCAAATCGGGAAGGAAGCGGTGAACCACGCTTTTGAAACCACCCTCGCCGAAGGGGTGGCGGTGGAACGGCGGCTCTTCCAGCTTCTCTTCAGCACGGAAGACCGCACCGAAGGGATGAACGCTTTTGTGGAAAAACGAAAAGCGAACTGGGCGGGGAAATAGCGTGCAAGAAAGTGAGCCGGTGTGAAGGGGCGAAAACCTCACCTGCTCACGGGCACACTTTCACACCTGCCCGCATATCGCACACCACATTTTATATTCCCAAAAAACTCGCTACAATACCTCTCATAACTTTTGAGAGGTATTTTTTATGCTGAACAAACTCTTTTCCCGCCGGGAAGACGAAGAGAAAGCCCGCCGGGCGCGCCGCCTGCCGCCGGGACAATCGCTCACCGAAAAGTTTCCGGTGCTACACGTGGGCGAAATTCCGCCCTTCAACCCCGAAACGTGGACGTTCCGCGTTTGGGGAGAAGTGACCGAACCGAAAGAATGGACGTGGGCGGCATTCAACGCCCTGCCCCGCACCCGCATCATCATGGATATTCACTGCGTCACCCGCTGGTCGAAATTGGACACCGAGTGGGAAGGGGTCTCGCTGAAAACGCTGGTGAGCGAGGGCTTCATCACCCCCACCCCCGCCGCAAAATACGTTGTCCAACACTGCGAGGGCGGGTACACCACCAATACCCCGCTCGACATGCTGCTGGCAGACAACGCCCTGCTGGCGACCCATTACGCCGGCAAGCCGCTCGCGCCGGAACACGGCTATCCCCTGCGCGTGGTCATCGGCTCTTTTGCCGACCGCTCGGAAGGGGCGAGCACCTATTTTTGGAAGGGCGGCAAATGGCTGCGCGGGCTGGAATTTCTTTCCACCGACCGGAAAGGTTTTTGGGAAGGGTATGGCTATCACAACCAAGCCGACCCGTGGACGGAACAGCGTTTCGGGTAATATTCCGTGTCGCGTATTGCGTGATACGGAACACCAAATACGCAACACGAGTGACCAATGACGAATGACAAACGACCTATCTTTCCTGCCCTCCCCCAATCCGATATTCCCCATTTGACCACCGCGCAAATGGTTGAAGTTGACCGCGCGATGATGGAAGACTATCGCATTGAATTAATGCAGATGATGGAGAATGCGGGGCGGAATTTGGCACATCTGGCGCGAGCGCGCTTTCTGAACGGCAACCCGCGCGGAAAATCGGTGCAGGTGCTGGCGGGCAGTGGCGGCAACGGCGGCGGCGCGCTGGTGTGCGCTCGTCGGTTGCACAATTGGGGGGCGAAAGTACACGTTGCGACCACAAAATCCGCGGTTGATTTTCAGGGTGTTCCGGCGCACCAACTCGATATTTTGCAGCGGATGGGCGTGAAAATCAGCGTTGGCGCACCGACCTTCCCCGCCGAACCGCCCGCGCTCATCATTGACGGCATCATCGGGTACAGTTTGCGGGGCAATCCGCGCGGCATCGCCGCCGAGATGATTCGCCGGGCGAATGCCGCCGCCGCGCCGGTGCTGGCACTGGATGTGCCGTCGGGCATCGCCACCGATGGCGCGGTGCAAGCGCCCGTCATCCGCGCCGCCGCCACAATGACCCTCGCCTTGCCGAAAATTGCCTTCCGGCGCACAGAGGTTTTGACGCTCGCCGGGGAGCTTTTTCTGGCGGATATCAGCGTGCCGCCGGAATTATACGTCGCGCAGGGCATTTCGGTGGGACCTATTTTTGCCAAAAATGAAATTGTGCAACTGAAGTCACAGATTTAAACCCATCGCTATGATACACTTGTGATGCATTGAACAGTATTTCAATGCGACATCGCAAAAACGTTGGAGGTTTCCGGTGATTCGCCGCATTATTCCATTAATTTTATCGTATATTGTATTGGGCGCACATTTTTTGCGCTACGGCAACCTGCCGGTAGTGTTGATTTGCCTGCTCATCCCCTTCGCCCTTTTCATCAAAAAACGATGGGTACTGCGCAGTGTGCAGATACTCACCGTTTTGGGCGGACTATTCTGGCTAAAAGTCGCCGCCGATATTCTGATGGTGCGCATGCTCACCGGCGAGTCGTGGGGGCGCATGGTGGCAATTCTGGCGACGGTGGCGCTGTTCACCCTGTGGTCGGCATGGCTCATCGGACGCCCCGCCGTAGCGGAGAAATATTCGTAGCGGAGAAGCGTCGTCGGGGCGGCTTGTGAGTCGCCCCGACGGTTATCTGCCATCAATAATTCACTTCGCGCCCCATGATGAGCAACGCCAGCGAGAGCGCCCGCCCCGATTTTTCCAGCTTGGCGGGGTCAATCGCTGCCGGCGTATCATCCGGCGTGCCGATGGTCTCCTCAAATCCCGCCCAATTCAGCGAAATCGTCGGCGCATCGGAGGTCACAACATTGGACGTGCCGCCGAAAATCACATCCAGCGAAAAATCTTCGTTGGCGCGCTGCGTGCTCACCCCCATTTGGTCGGCGGCGCGCTCAAAGAGTTGTGCCAGCCGTAAATTCCCCCCTGCCGCCAATTCCAGATTCTTCCCCGAACCCGCGCCCAAACCGCGCAGAAAGACAAACGCTTCCGGCGTGAATGCCGTCGCAAAACCGAATTTCCCGCTGATGAACCGTTCCACGTCGGGCGTGCGGCGCGGAAACTGCCCGTAATCAAACCCCTCGCCGACATACGCCACAAAAATGATGGTTTTCTTCGGTTGATAGCCGGACTCTTTCCACGAGCGGAGCATTTCCAGCATCACCGCCACCGAACTGGCGCTGTCGTTGGCGCTGGGATACAGCGTGCCCGTTTCATCCACCCCCAAACCATCATATTGCGCCAGCACCACAATCAGCTTGTCGTCCAAATTGGTGTCTGCGCCGGGCAAATAGCCGATCACGTGCCGGGCGGGCACTTTATGCCGCACCTCCCCCACCAGCGAATCGCTGATCGTGACGCCCGTGCGCCACACTTTCACATCATCCGGGGCAAGCTGTGCCTGCTCCCGGCGCAAATCGGCGAGCGTCAATCCGGTGGATGCCAGCATTTTGTCCGCCGCCGCTTCGGTCACAAAAAAGAAGGGACTCCCCTGCATCGGGTCGTAGCTCGGCGCGTTGGGGCTGTATGCGGACAGGCTATCGCGGTGACGCAACACGTCGGGATTTTCGGTCAGATAAAATGTCCCCTGCCGCAGCATGTTGGGCAAAAAAGCATCGTTGTTCAGCAACAGCACCGCATCATTTGAAAAATCGAGGGTCACAATCTGGCGCGGAAATTGCTGTCCGGTGAATGACGTGCCGACAAACACCTGCTCGCCCGCGCCGAGCACCACCAACTCGCCCGTTTTCGGCTCGCTGCCGTTGAAAAGGTTGGATGGGATTTCGGCAAAGTCGCGGCGGTATACCAGCGGTTGCCCGTTGAATGACAATTGCGGCGTTTCGGTCAATTGGAAGAAATCCCGTTTCACATCAAAAAAGTAGGTTGACTTTTTGCCGCCGGGCTGCAAACCGTATTCTTTGAATTTTTGAGCGATATAATCGGCGGCGATGTCTGCCCCCGGCGTGCCGACGGCGCGCCCCGTCAGCGCGGGGTCGGTGAGGGCGGCAAGCTCGGTCATCGCTTTCCCCCGGTCGAATGCCCGCGCCTGCTGTTTGTAAAACGCAATCGAGCCGGTATTGCCCTGCACCCAACTCAATTCCCAAATCAAAACAATTGCCGCCAGCACGGTGTAACGGTTCACCAATTTGTTGAAACTCAAGCCGATGTCCTGCACCAACCGCCGCAACCCTTCGCCGAACAGATTGAACGCCAGAATGACGGTGAAAAATGCCAGAGACGGATAAATTGCCGTCCACGGGTAGCCACGCGCGTAGGTGCGCACATTGCTCAACAGCGCGCCCCATTCGGGGATGTCGGAATAATGGTACGGCGGACCGCCGATGGAAACTTCGGCGAAGGCGCCGCCACCGATGAAAATGCCGATGAAGCCCAACTCGCCGAGCAGCATCGCCACCGCGCCCATCTCCAGCGCGCCGAGCGCAATCAGCGACGGCAGCAGATTCGGCAGCAGATGGCGCACAATGATGCCGCTGAGCCGCGCCCCGGACGCGACGGCACTTTCCACATACAGTTTTTGGCGCAGCACAATCACTTCACTGCGGATGAACTGCATCATCTCGCCCCAGCCCACGAAGCAGAGCGCCACCACAAAAACCCAAATCCCCCGCCGAATGCCGAGCGCCAGCACCAGCAGCATCGAGAAAATGAGCGTCGGCAGCGCGGAGAAAACCTCGCCGGTCGCCATAATCAACCGGTCGAGCGGTTTATCCTGCTGCCAGCCCGCCAGCGTGCCGAGAACGAAACCCACCGCCAGCCGCGCCAGCATCACCAGCGCCACCAGCGTCAGCGTCTGCTGTGCCCCGCTGAGTACCAAACTCATCATATCGCGCCCCAGCGCGTCACTCCCCCACGGATAATCGGCGGAGGGGGCGAAGGGGGGCACTTGAATCACCCCGCCGATTTTGTCCAGCCCTTTGGTGGTGTACGGGTTATTGGGCGATAGCGCGGGTCCGGCGACGTAAATTGCCAGCAACCCCGCCAGTAAAATCGCCCCAATCAAAAAGGGGAAATTACCCAGCGTGCCGCGCAACCATGTTTTCGCCCGCTCCCGCCGAATGCCCGCATCGAGCCGTTCTTTCCCCTCGGTTGCGCCATGCGCGATGAGACTGTTTTTCAGCCGCGCCTCATATTCGCGGTCGGCATCGGTTTTGGCACTGAGCCAGCGCCGCAGCACGGGCAGCTCGCGCACGCCATCGAACATACCCGCCAGCGCGGAGAGCGCATCCTTCCATCCCCCCCCCTGTTTCGCCGTCCGGGTGGCGGCTTCGCGCAATTGGGGGTCAATCAGCCGGTAGCTCGCTTCCAGCAAAAAATTAATGCCGATGAAAATCAGCCCCAGTGTCAGCGCCAGCGCCACCGTCAGCAGGTCGTCGCGGCGGGCAATGGCGCGGATGAGCGTCTGCCCAATGCCGGGCCAGCCGAAATAGAGTTCCACCACCGGCAGACTGCTCAACGAAAAGCGCACCGACGTGCCGATGGTGGTCAGAATGGGGATGGCGGCATTCGGGGCGATGTGTCGCAGCCAGATGATATAACCGCGCAATCCTTTGCTCTGCGCCGTGCGAACATAATCTTGTTTCAAAACATTGGTGACGGTCACACTGGTGACCCGGGTTATCTGCGCGATGGGACGCGCCGCCAGCACCAGCGCGGGGAGAATCAGGTGGGCATCCCAGCCGAAGCCGCCCACCGGCAGCAGTGCCCGCCCGAAATAGCGGGTGTATGAAACGGCGGCAATTTGCAGCAGCAGCGCCGCCAGAAAAGACGGCAGCGAAATGCCGATGAGCGACAGAAAAATGATGGGCAATGCGCGGATGGAATCGCGCCGCCGCGCCGCCAGCACGCCGAGTATAATGCCCAAAACGATGGCAATCCCCAGCGAGACCGCCAGCAAGCCCACACTGCGCGGCACAACCGCCGCCACAATCTCGGAAATGTCCATGCGCCGCGTGCCGAACCCCGCCGCAAACGCCGTGCCCAAATCGCCCGACACCAGCCGCCCCAGATAGCTTCCAGTGGCGACCGCGCCATTTTTCAGCGCGGGGAAAAACGCCGTCCCGCGCGCCATGTCCAGCCCGAAGAAACTGAGGAAGATGATGATGAGCAGGGTTGCCGCCGCAAAAGCCAGCCGTCCCGCCACAAAGGTCAGCACAGCCAGCGTGCGGCGTCCCCAGTCTTTCAATACAGCCCGAATGGAAATGCGGTCATCAACCGGTTGCTCTACAATTGCCATAATTGCCCTTTCTGATTATAAAGTAGGGGGATTCGTAATTCGTAATTCATTTTACTTTACTATTTCAATTCGGCAAAGGTTCAATTTTGAAAAAAACAACCCTCTTTTTTTCGCTCATCCTTCTGATAACCCTCTCCGCCTGCAAAAACACCGACCCCGTCCCCATCCCGACCGCCGCCCCGCCCGCAACACCGACTCCCGTCGCCGGCGCGACGGACACCCCCGTCCCCCCTGCCC
>CAZMXX010000060.1:0-13710 GCA_964570315.1 uncultured Anaerolineaceae bacterium
GCATCGGGGAAGCATTGACCGGCTACCAAATGAAGGTCATCACCCCCAACGGAGAAGAGGAATACAGCGAAGTCTCCGTTGGTCCACAAGCAGGTGCCAGCAATCCCGGTAGAGGCGACAATCACAGCATGAATTTTCAATACAAACATGCCCCCTATCAACCCGGCGTGTACAAAGTAACGCTGGTGAAAGACGGGCAGCCTATGTCGCCCACCATTGAAGTGGTGGCTCAAGCCAGCCCATACACCTATGCTCATATAGATTTTATCAGACAAAAATAATTAATGATGATGAAAAAACAATACCTTTTGATAATCAGTTTCGTATTATTGATATTTTCTCTGGGCTGTGGCATTTTAGGGGGAGCGGCAAACAGCCGCCCGACGGCTCAAGTGCGCATCATCCCCCCCACCCACACGCCGATGCCCACTTTCACCCCAACCGCGCCCCTTTCCGTGGCAGTGATCATCCCCACCGCCACCGATACGCCCGTGCCGCCGCCACCGCAAGCGCAGCAACCCACCCAACCGACGGCAACGCCGCTTCCGCCCACCAACACGCCGGTTCCCGCGCCGCAGGTGTCCATCACCGGCGCGACGGTCAACGTCCGCAGCGGACCCGGCACGGCATATCCCCGCGTGGGGCAGGTGAGCAACGGCTACACCACCGCCATTCTGGGGCGCAACAACGATGCCAGTTGGGTGTTCATCAACTACCCCGGCGGACAAGGGTGGATATACAGCAACTTGGCGCAACTTCAGGGCGATGTCAACAGCGTGCCCGTGCCGCAGATTGCGCCGCCGCCCGCCACACCGACGCCGCCTCCGCCGCCCCCCCCCACCGCAACGCCGGTGCCGCAGGCACAATATCAATACACCGTCTCAAATGTGTTTGCCAAAACAAATAAGGGTTTAACGCAAATAAAAGGGATTATCAGAGATGCCGCCGGGAATCCGGTAAATGGGGTTTATGTTCGCGTCCGTTCCGGTTCATTCTGCACAATTTCATTTAAATCAGGTCCGTGGAAAGATGCGAATGGCAATCCCTCCGGTTACCAGCCCGGCGAATATGACATTATGCTGTGGCCCGGTGGCGAACGTGTTGGGACATGGAGCGTTGACATCGTTCCCGAAAGAACCCAGAATGATACGGATGCATGCCGCAATATGCAACCGCTCTCTGAAACAAAAGAAATACAAACCGCAGTTGACGCTTCAATTGTGCATGTTGAATGGAAGAAGAATTGGTAAATGCTGTTTGACCATCCCCTGAAAAGCCCGGCGGCAAACCGGGCTTTTTTGTGCATTGACAAAATCGAACCGTGGTGATATGCTACCAACATCTGTTATAGTCAAGTAAGAGGATTCGCATGGCGTCCAGATTACCCGAAATTCTCGGCGAATATATTGATGCACCCTTGCGCTATGAAGTGAACGGGTTGCAATATACCGTTCAAACCGACCCGCAAAAAATCACCCCCGGCAAAGAATCCAATCTGTGTTTCTATTTCCAAAATATGATGAATGCCCCGCTCGCCATCGAGGTGAAAGTGCGCCCCCCCACGGTCGGACGATTCCGCATGCACCCGGTACTGCAATTTGAAAAAGAAATTTATACCCAAACGCTCCAAGAGGCGGAAGTGGGCATCTTCACCATTCCGTTCGCCGTCGCCACCGTAACGCCGGGGTCGCACACCATTGAATTGGAAATAAAAGCGACGCACGACAAAGATGCCAAACGCATCCGCGCGCCGAAAAAACAAGACCCCATGAGCGGACTCCCCCTCAAACGGCGCGCCGGATTGGGGCTGGTTCCTGTCATCGGGTGCAGCTACAACGTGCAATCCGGGAAAAAAGTAAAAGTGCCGGTGTCCATCAAAAATGCGCCCGCCGCAGAAACGCCCCCGGAGGTGTTGCAAGCCTCCTATTCAAAATTGTGGGACCGGGATATTGGGCATTTGCAATTTCAGGCACAGCAGGAAATCAACAAAAATCGCGCCATTATTTTGAATGATTTAAACAACGTCGAAGCCCTGTTCGCCGCATTATACGCCGAAACGCAACAGCGGTTCGCGGATGTGGGACTGCCGCTCCGCATCGGCGAAGCAATTGCTCTGGGGAAGTTGCTGGTTTACGTTTGCCACATGTTCCTCAAAGACGGAACACTGCAAGACGGCTTGCTGGTTCCAATTTGGGAGCGCGCCATCTTCAACAATTATGACACATCCGATATCCGTCAAACCTTCCGCGATATTGGCTACAAACATATTTTGCGGCTCACCCTTGCCATCAGTTTTGAAATGCTCGCCCGCGCCGCCGGAAATACGTTGCCCTGGAGCCAACAGGAATGTGATGGTGTCACAGAATACATTGTAGACGCGCTGGAAGACGGGTTGCCGATGGAGGAAGATTTTCTGTACATCCCGCTGGTGATGGCGGGGACGCTGTTGCTGAAACAGGTACGCCTGCCCGGGGAAGACGTGGCACAAACCATTCAGTTGGTGAAACAGGCGCATGATGCCCGCACCCATCTGTTCACCGATGACGATACCCAAAACGCCGAACCGCTATTCGTTAAATTTTTTGGGATGCTGCAAAAATAAAAAAACCGGCGCATTGCCGGTTTTTTCAAGCTATCGCTGCTGAAGCGCGTTCATTTGCGCTTCCAATTCCGCCCGTCGGGCATCAAACGCCTTCTTGCCCTCCTCAAGCAACATTTCCATTTTCTCCGATAATTTCCTTTGCGTGTCTTCACCGCTTTGCGGCGCAACCAACAGTACCAGCGAAGCGCCTATCGTACCGCCAATCAACAGACCCAACAAAAACTTTAATGCGCGCATAGGGTTCCTCCTATTTTTATGCTACTAAAAGTATACCAGAAAATTCCCCCGTGCTGTAATGCACAATATTTTTTTAAGCCGCCGGTAACCAGATGATGAAGGTTGTCCCCTGCCCCGGCATGCTTTTCGCCTCAATGTGCCCCCCATGCGCTTTCACAATATTGAAGGCAATTGCCAGCCCCAGCCCCGCGCCGCCGAAATGACGCTTCCGGCTTTTGTCCACCTGATAGAACCGTTCAAAAATCCGTTTCAATTCATCGGGGGGAATGCCGATGCCGGTATCGGTGATGCTGATACGCGCAAAAGATTGCGCCGGCGGCGGTGCATGCCGCTTCCGAATGACCGTCGAAGCATCGGCGGGGACGCCCGTGCCGTCGCCGGTGACCGTGATTTTTCCACGCTCCGGGGTAAATTTGATGGCATTGTCCAGCAAATTGGTGAACACCTGTTTCAAACGGTCTGCATCACCCAGAATGTGCGGCAGCGCGTTGATGTTTGTTTCCAGCGCAATGTGTTTTTCGGCAAATTGAACCGAAAGGCTGTCCAATGTGATATTCAGCAGCGACGTCAGGTCTATCGGGCGCGATTGAATCTTGATTTGTCCCGCGTCAATCCGCGCCAAATCCAGCAAATCATCCACCAGCCGCCGCATCCGAGAGGCTTCATCATTGATGATGCGCACCGCACGCCGGCGAGCCGCATCATCCTGTGCCGTACCATCCAGCAACGCCTGCGAAAACCCTTGAATGGAGGTGAGCGGCGTTTTCAAATCGTGCGAAACATTCGACACAAAATCCTTCATCGCCTGCTGGCTCGATTGCACCTGCGTGGTCATACTGTTGAAGGCGCTTGCCACCTGCCGCACCTCCGCGGGACCCGTCACCGGAACCTGCTGCGAATAATCGCCCCCCGCCACCGATTCCGTGGCGCGGGCAATTCGCTTCAGCGGCGTTGCCACCGAGCGGACGATGAACCAGCCCATCAGCACGGCAACCAGAAACGCGATGACACCCGCCACCAAAAACCCGACCCACAATTCAATAATGATGGTGGATGCGGTTTTGGGATATGGTGCAGCCATCACCACAAACAGGCGCGGCGACAGCGGACGCGCGACGAACAGCATGATTGAGCCGTTCGGAGCGGTCATTCTTCCGCTGAATTCTTCGCTGCGCGGAATTATGGGCAGCCGTTTTTGCCGGTTCGGCAGCGTGATTTCGCGCCCGTTCCATTGGTCTTCCGCGTCCAGCACAACCATGCCCTGCTTGTTTATCAGCAGAAGTCTACCGTCCGTTGGCGGCAAACTCTTTCGGATTTGCGCCAGTAT
The DNA here is from genome assembly GCA_964570315.1 of uncultured Anaerolineaceae bacterium. Classification (GTDB taxonomy): domain Bacteria; phylum Chloroflexota; class Anaerolineae; order 4572-78; family 4572-78; genus JANTHQ01. The sequence continues at coordinate 4,167 of CAZMXX010000060.1, forward strand.
TCTTTCCGGCGACCGTTGGGCGGGTGAAATTTGCGCCGCCGACGTCTGAATTTGGGTGACAATCTGATTCAATTCGGATGACAAACGCAGGGTTATCACCCGAGCTTGCAGGGGACGCGCCAGAAGAAACAGGGTAAAAAGCGCAATCGAAAGGGAAAGCACGATAACGACAATATATGAAATTACCAATCGTGATTGAATGCCGTTAAACATAGCGGATTAATCTTTTTGCACCAGTTTATAGCCCACGCCCCACACCGTTTCAATGGTGATGGTGCTGGCGGCAAGTTTTTTCCGCAGATGCGCCACATGGACATCAACCGTTCTGGTTTCGCCATAAAAATCGAAGCCCCACGCCAAATTGAGCAACTGCTCGCGCGAAAGGGCTTTGCCGGGATGCGCCATCAACGCCACCAGCAGGTCAAATTCTTTGGTGCGCACGTCGATGAGCGTCTCCCCCACCCGGACTTCGCGGGTATCGGTGGAAACCACCACATTGCCAAACGAATATCGGGCGGGTTGGTCGGCATTTTCCGTTTGTGGATGGTAGCCGCGCCGCAGAACGGCTTTCACCCGCGCCACCAACTCGCGGGGGTTGTACGGTTTGGTCATGTAATCATCCGCGCCCAACTCCAGCCCGACAATTTTGTCCACATCGTCATCTCTGGCGGTGAGCATGATGATGGGCATCGCACTGTTCGCGCGCACCCGGCGACACACTTCCCAGCCGTCAAGTTCCGGGAGCATCAAATCAAGGATCATCAAAATGGGTTGCTCGGTCTCAATTTTGCGCAATGCTTCCACGCCGGTTTCCGCCCCCACCACCCTGAAACCGTCCTTTTCAAGATACATGCGCGCCAATTCGATGATATTTCGTTCGTCATCCACCACAAGGATGGTATCTTTTTCCATATGCGCTCCCACTGAATGTGTTTACGGCAATTATACTGTTTTTAGATTATCTTGGGTAGCATTCGATGTAAATTCTTTGTAAAAAAAAAGAAGCCGGAATGGCTTCTTTTGGGGACGACTGCGTTGAAATTACAGTGCGGACTTCGCGGTATCAACCAACGACGTGAATGCGTTGGGGTCGCTCACGGCGAGTTCCGCCAGAATTTTGCGGTCAACGTCCACACCGGCAACATCCAGCCCGTGCATGAATTTGCTGTAAGACAAACCGTTCAGCCGAGCGGCGGCGTTGATGCGTGTAATCCACAGTTGGCGGAAATCGCGTTTGCGGTTGCGCCGGTCACGATAAGCGTACACCAGCGATTTCATCATCGCTTCATTGGCTCGGCGGTACAGCCGATGTTTCGTTCCGCGCTGACCTTTGGTTAGTGCCAGCACCTTTTTATGTCGTCGCTGAGTTTGCGGACCACCTTTTACTCTCATAATAAACCCTCAATTCACCAATTTACTTGCTTTTCAGATACGGTGCCAGCTTGGCAACACGTTTTTTGTTTGCGCTACCTTTTACATCCTGCATTTTGTCCAACTGTCGCAACACCCGGCTCGATTTTTTGCGGCGCAGATGGCTTTTTCCAATTTTTGTGCGAACCAACTTGCCCTTTCCGGTTACGCGGAACCGTTTGGCAGTTGATTTATGCGTTTTGATTTTCGGCATAATGATATAACTCCCTGTCTGGTATTAAGATTTTTGTTTTATGGGCGCTAAAATCATAATCATCGTTCTACCCTCAAATGCAGGTCTCCGCTCTACAATTGCCACGTCACTCAATCGTTCCGCAACTTCTTTCAAACGGTCTCTGCCAACCTCAGGGATATAGCGTTCGCGCCCTCTAAACCGGATGCGAACCTTTACCTTCGCGCCACGGAGCAGCCATTTTCTGGCATCCCGGAGCTTGAAATTAATATCATGCTCGCCGGTTTTTGGTCGTAGTTGAATTTCTTTTATTTCTGTTTTTACTTGAGCTTTCCGCGCTTGACGCTCGCGTTTCGATTTGGTGTACATGAATTTTCCAAAATCCATCAATCGGCACACGGGCGGTTTTGCCTGTGGTGCAACTTCCACCAAATCAACACCGGATTCACGAGCAATTTCCAGCGCTTTGATGGTGGGCAATATGCCCAATTGTTCTCCATCCGCGCTGATTACCCGCACTTCTTTTGCGGTTATTTGCTCATTAATACGCTGTCCGGATACTTTGTTTCTCTCGAAAGGTCGTTTAGCAGCTATTGTTATTCTTCTCCCTGTTACAAACAACAAAAAAACAACCGCACCCACATTAGGGCGGCATTGCAATTTTGGAATATATCATATCGTCCGATTTTCGTCAAGTTTGCGGTCATTATACGGATTCAAAACCTTGGCGATAAACGCATCTAACCGCGGTTTTTGGGTTTATACATGTGTGTGATACACTTGACTCTACGGCACAAACTACGAGGTGATAAATGTCTGATATGAATCCTGTAAGTCCATTCGCAACGCCAATGCCCGATGTTCCCGTGAAAAAAGGTGCGCCCCCCATCGAGCGCCCCACAAAAGAGGAAATTGCAGCGTTTCCGGCAGAAGCGCGAACCCTGCTGGAAAATACGGCGGCGGCTCAATCGGCGTTGCTGGCAAATGAATCTTATGCCTTCGACGATTTGAGCGACAAACATTTCCTGCTGGCGGGCGCAACCGGTCCCGGTATCGGCGGGGCGCTGGCGGTTGCGGTGATGAATCTGCTGCGCACCGGCGGCGCGGGCAGCGTGACCGTCATCGGGCGCGATTTGTCCAAATCGGTAAATTACGAAACCGGCAAAGCGATGCAAGCTCAAGCCGACGCCGCCGGTTTCGGGACGCGCTTTCACTGGCTCAACGCGGGGATGGCGCTGGAAGGGCGCAATTTCGAGAAAATTGTCGCCGCGCTGAAAGAAGCAAATGCCCAGAATCTCATCTACATCAACACTGTTGCCGCCGCCAATTCCGGTTTGCTGCCCGGCATGCCCCCCGTATACGTGAAAGACGTGGACGACAGCGGTGTTTTCCAATGGGAATTGCAACCACTGGACGAACGCTCAATTGCCGGGACGAAATTCGTGATGGGTGAAATGGCGGTGCAGTTCCCGCAGGCATTGGAAGCGGCGGGCATCTCGGTGGACATCGCCGTCTTCGCCGACTGGCGCGGCAGCCGCGACAAACTGGGGCGCGACCCGTCGCAGCCGGAATACGGGCGGCAGGGCGCATATTCCACCAGCCTGTACCTCCCCAAAGAAATCATCCAAAACGCTGTCTCCGCCAATTACGGCTCCGACCGCAAAATGATTGATGTTTTTTATCCGATCATGCGCACCCGCGCCCTCCCCTTCATTCCGGGTGGGACAACGCTGGCTCAAATTTTTGATACGTTGATGAAAAAAGCGGGCATCCGGCGCATTGAACAGCCCGAATTGGCGCTGAACACGTTGCAGGTCATCACCGAAACGCTGAAAGAACGGCTCTACAATCCCTTCCCCCGGTTGGACGCGCATGAAGCCCCGCTGGATGATTGGTTTTACGAGGTAGTACAACGGTTGACCACCGATGAAAACAGCGATTTTTACTATCGGCGGTGGATGGAAGTATAATTTCCCCCAAACAAAAAGGGCGACCCTCGCGGTCGCCTTTTTTTATTCCATTTCCCGAAAATGGTACAGGATTGCGGCGCCCGCCGCCAACCCCGCCGTTTCCGCGCGGAGAATTCGCTTGCCCAACCATATCGGCTGCACACCGTAATTTTCCGCCACCGAAACTTCTTTCTCGGTGTAGCCCCCCTCCGAACCGATGAAGAGGCTGATTTGCGCCGGTTTTTCGGGCGCGGCATCGAGCGCGGTGCGCAAGCTCAACTCGTTTTCCGCTTCTTCCCATGCCAGCAAACGCAAGCCGTCCAATCGCCCCGCCCGCTGACAGGCGGTCAGCAGCAACATCGCCGGGCGCAATTCCGGCAGAATCCCCCGCCCGCTCTGTTCGGCGGCTTCCTGCACGATGCGTTCCCAACGCATCATTTTTTGCTCCACCGCCTGCACATCCGCCAGCACCGAACGTTCGGAAATCACCGGCACAAATTCGGCGATGCCCAATTCCGTTCCCTTTTGCAGCACCCATTCAAACTTCTGCGCTTTCAACGTCCCCTGATACAGGGTGAGGCGCACATCCGGTTCCCCCTGCGCCACGCGGGTGGCTAAAATTTCGCCCTCAATCCAACTGCGCTCCACTTTGGTCAGCATCACCACATATTCCTGCCCGAAGTTGTCCAGCGCCACCACCTGCCAGCCCGGTTTCATGCGCAGCACATTTTTAATCTGATGCGCGGTTTGTCCCGAAAAGGTTATTTTCGTTTTGTCAATCCACTCCGGGGGAACAAAAAATCGGTGTAACCGTCCCATCGTTCACCTCATCTGAATTATCATCCGCCTATGCCGAATTGATACTGCGCCAGCGCGTGCGCCATCACAATGCCCACACTGGTGGCGAGATTCAAACTGCGCACACCGGGATTTTTTATGGGGATAGTGTGGCACGCCGGTTCATGTGCCTGCAAAAACCATGCCGGCAATCCCGCCGTCTCACTGCCGAATAAAAAATAATCGCCCGGTTGGGGACTGATGGCGGTGTACGGGCGGCGCACTTTGGTGGTGAGCAGATATATCCGCCGGTCATCCAACGAAGCGAAAAATTTATCGCGGTCCGGTTCATGCCGGATGCGGGCAAATTCCCAATAATCGAGTCCGGCGCGTTTTAAATAGCGGTCGCTCATGAAAAAACCGGGTTTGCCCACAATGAGCAAATCCATGTCCATGGCGGCACAGAAGCGGGCGATGTTACCCGTGTTCTGCGGAATTTGCGGCTCCACCAGCACCACCGTAAACATTTTAGCCGATGACCTCTTTGCGCAAGCGGTATGCCGCCACCTGTGCCGTGTCCACCGTCACCCCGATGCCCGCGCCCTGCGGCACGCTGATGGTGCTGTCTTCCGTGTTGAGCGTGAACACCGGTGCGGCGATGTCGCGGTGATAATAGCGGTCGGTGGCGGAAATATCGGCGGGGAGTCTGAAATTTGGCAGGCTGGCGAGATGTAAATTTGCCGCCCGCCCGATGCCTGTCTCCAGCATGCCCCCGCACCACACCGGGATGCCCGCCTCGGCGCACAGATTGTGAATCGCCAGCGCATTGGTGAACCCGCCCACGCGCGCCACTTTTATATTGATGACCCGACAGGCGTCCAAATGTACCGCCAAACGGGCATCGCCCGGAATGTGGATACTTTCATCCAAACAGATGGGCGTTTTTAAATGCGCCTGCAACGCCGCATGGTCGATGATGTCATCATGCGCCAACGGCTGTTCAATCATCAGCAAATTCAGGGCGTCCATCTGCTGAAAAAGGGACAAATCATCCAGCGAAAATGCGGAGTTCGCATCCGCCATCAATTTTATGTCCGGGTGCGCTCGCCGAATCTCGGTGAGCGGGGTCAGTTCCCAACCCGGTTTGATTTTCACTTTGATGCGCCCGTATCCGGCGGCGATAAATTGCGCCACCCGTTCCATCAATCCATCCAATGTGGGTTGAATTCCGATGCTCACCCCGACATCCACCCGTTTTTTGTCGCCGCCGAGCAACGCTTGCAGGGGCACGTCCCGAATGCGAGCCACCCAATCCCACACGGCATTTTCCAGCGCGGCTTTTGCCATGTTGTGTCCGCGCACCATGCGGTATCCGGACGACGAAAAAATATCGGCGGGCGTTTCGATGGGATGCCCCAGCAATCCCGGCGCCAAAAACTCACTCAGCACGTGCCAAGCGGTCACAATGGTTTCGGAAGAATAATCGGGTCTATCGCCGGTGACACATTCGCCCCAGCCGGTTATCCCTTCCCCATGCACCGCCACTAAAATTGCCGGGCGATTCGTTTCCACCCCAAAGCTGGTTTCAAAGGGGTGTACCAACGGCATGGAAATGTGGTGTAGTTCGATGCGTTCAATTTTCATAGTGGGTTGCTCCAGTTTAATCGTCTGTTTTAAACCACTGATTGTTTATTTTCGGCGGGCGATATTCCCGCAGGTATGCCAGCGCATCTTCAATGGATGCCGTGGCGAAAAAGAGGTCGCGGTGGGATTGGCGCACAAATTTTTGGGCGATCATCGTTTCAAATTGCGCCAGCAACATATCATACGCGCCGTCAATGTTGAGGATGACCACCGGCTTGGTGTGAAAACCGAGCTGTTTCAGGGTCAACACGTCGGAAAGTTCATCGAGTGTGCCGAAGCCGCCGGGCAGGGTGATGAATGCCTCGGCGCGGTCGAACATCACCTGTTTGCGTTCTGCCATCGTGCGGGTGACAATTAATTCCGTCACCGCCGCGTGCGAGAGTTCCATCTCTTCAAACATATCAATGCTCACCCCGATGACACCGCCGCCATGCGCGCGAACGGCGCGAGCCAGTTGCCCCATCAACCCGACGTGCCCGCCGCCATACACCAGCGAGCCGCCGGCGGCGGCAATTTCCGCACCCAGCGCTTCCGCCACGGCGAAAAATCGCCCGTCCACAATTTCGCTGGACGAGCAGAAAACGCAATAGTTTTTTATGGGATATTGTCCGTCGGGAGCAGTGTTCATGGTGAAATTCCTCAATTCGTCAACATGTAAAACGCGCGATTATCCGCCGCCTGATATACAAAATCGCAGATATGGTATCCCGCAGAAAAACAGAGCCGAAAGAGTTCGCGGGTGTGCATGCGCCAAGCCACCGCCAACGGGTGATTTTTCGCCTTTATGGTAGCAATGTCCGCCGGTATTTCGATGAAATGCCGCCGGGCAGAAAGTTCCTTCGGGGTGTCGGGCGGCACGGGGAAACCCGACGCATCCATGCGGCATGGATTGAGCACTGCTGCCGCCGATACTTCCGGCGCGGGGATAGCTCCCGCCAGCCGCCGCAGGGTATCAGGCGCGTTCAACCGCCAGAGCGCCTCCAGCCGGTCGCTGGGGATGCCGGTATTCAGCGCGTCGCGCATGGTTCCGTACAATTCCGGCAGATAGATTCGGCTGGTTGCGCCCAGTTTGCGCATGTTAAAATGGGCGTTGCGGCTTTGCAGGGGGTCGAATGTCCACGTCATCAACGAGAGTCCCTGCGCCAGCGCCGCCTCTCGCTGCGCCAATTTCAGCGCGTAGCCTACGCCGGTATTTTGCTCGGCGGGGATGACGCCCGCTTGGTGCGAACAATGTTTCAGTTCCCCCTCGGCTGTTTTGCCCAAAAACCCGAAGGCAAATCCAATCGGACGCCCCGCTCGCTGTGCCAGCAAGACAATCCCCCCGTTTTTGGCAACGGTCAACAGCAGATGGTCGGGGACCACATCCATTGCCGATGTGCCCCAGATTTTTTCCTGCAACACTTCAATGGCGCGGAAATCGGCGATGGTTTTTGCCGGGGTGATGGTGAAATCGGTTTCATGCGTCATCGGCGACAATTTCCGCCTCCGTTGCCGGGTGCTGCCAGATGAGGGGGTCGCGCCCGTACAATTCAATCATCTCCCGCAGGCGTCCGGCAGTCCAATCGTTCATCGCTTCGGCGCGGAAACGCCACATCCAATTGCCGCCCAGCGTGCTGGGGGTGTTCATGCGGGCATCGCTGCCCAACGCCAGCACATCCTGAAACGGTATCACGGCAAACCGCGCCACGGATGCCATCGCCATCCGAATGAATTCCCACGCAATATCGTGGTCGGGGCGACCCAAATAGCGGCGCACCAAGTCTTTTTCCGCCTCCGAGCGTTTTTCATACCAGCCGCGCGTGGTGTCATTGTCGTGCGTGCCGGTATACACCACTGCATGCGGGGCGAAGTTGTGCGGCAGAAAAACATTCGTGGCGCCTTTGCCGCCGGCTTCCCCTGCATCAAAGGCGAATTGCAGCACCTTCATGCCGGGTAGATGGAATTTCTCTCGCAATGTCACCACGGATTTGGTCACCACCCCCAAATCCTCCGCAATGATGGGCAATTCGCCAAGCGCATTTTCAATAGCCTCGAAAAAGGGTTCGCCGGGTCCCTTCACCCATCGTCCGTTGATGGCAGTCGTTTCCCTGGCGGGAATTTCCCAGTATGCATCAAAGCCACGGAAGTGATCAATGCGCAAAATATCCACCATGCGCAACGTTGCCGCAATTCGGTTCACCCACCAGCGATAGCCGGTTTCGGCATGCGCCTGCCAATCGTACAATGGATTGCCCCAGAGTTGCCCGGTGGCGCTGAAATAGTCGGGCGGCACACCGGCGACCACCGTCGGCTGCCCCAGTTCATCGAGGCGGAAAAGTTCGCGATTCGCCCACACATCGGCGCTGTCGGGGGCGACAAAAATGGGAATATCGCCGATGATGCGCACGCCCCGTTCATTGGCGTACCGATGCAGCGCATCCCACTGCCGGAAGAAGAAGAATTGCAAAACTTTTTGCACCGCAATTTCTTCGGCGCACGATTTTCGCCAGCGTTCCACCGCCGCCGGTTCCCGCAGGGCGATGTCTTTCTCCCAATAGTTGTTCCACGTCGCGCCGAAGAAGCCTTCCCGCTGCGCTTTGGCATCGTAATATGCCTTCACCGCCATAAAAAGCGCAAAGTCGTCGAGCCATTGTTTTTCCGCCGCGCAAAATTCGTCGAAGGCGGTGCGGCGCGCCGGGTCGGCATGTGCCAGAAAATGAGTGGCGGCTTTTTGCAACAAATTCATTTTCCACGGAATGAGCCGCCCGAAATCCACCCAGTCCAGAGGGAAATAAGGGACATCCGCCAAATCACCGGCAGATAAATCGCCCGCATTCACCAACGTTTGCAGGTCAATCAACATGGGGTTTCCGGCGAAGGAAGAGAATGAGGCATAGGGGGAATCGCCGTAGCCGGTGGGTCCCAGCGGCAATATCTGCCACAACGATTGTTTTGCCGCCACAAGATAATCAACAAAATTGTAGGCTTCATCGCCCAGCGAGCCGATGCCATAGCGACCGGGCATTGATGTGGGGTGAAGTAAGATGCCGCCGGAACGGACTAACTCCATAATAGCGTCTCCTGACACAAGTTTTTCACATGCGGTTGGCAGTTATCCACCGTTTTTCCAAAGTTATCCACAAAAGCCGTCGATACCGCGCATGCCATTTTTTCAAGTATACATCATCTACGGGCGATGGTGCAATTGCCGCCATACACGTTTTAAGGGGATTTCATTCCCCTTTTCAGCGCGTTTTTCGCCGGTTTTCAGCGTTCGGGCATTGACTCTAACCATTTATCTTGTTACAATTGAGGGGAAGCATTATGGCTTCAACCATCAAAGAAAGGAGGTTTACATGTATCGCCCGTTCGATGAATCCGGGCAAGGATTAGTTGAGTACGCATTGATTTTGGTACTCGTCGCCGTAGTGGTCATCGCTGTATTGGTACTGCTCGGTCCTACCATCGGCAACGCATTCAGCACCGTCTCTTGTAATTTAGCTTGGTGCGGATAACCCATTATTAGAAGCGCTTATTTATTTTACGGTTGCCGATACCCCAGAAGCCTGCGAAATGCAGGCTTCTTTTTTAA